>CAMXWI010000024.1 GCA_947252915.1 uncultured Lactobacillus sp. | reverse complement strand
GCTCAAGACAATAATCAGTGGAACCGTGATTTCCTTGCAAACCATGGACAAAGACAGTCGGCGTTCCACCAGCGTAGGTCGCTGCCTGCGCATTCACTCCACAAGCAACAAAGGCGACCAAAACGGCCACCATTAAGAACAAGTATTTTTTAAGTTTCATTTGTAATCTTTAAATCCTTCTTAAAATTTAAGTACAGTGCTAACATACCACAAATGTTAGTAAATAAGATAGCTTTTTACGAAAAAAACTTCATGTCAAAAAACATGAAGTTTGGCGCCTAATTTAAAGTAAATACTCAAAAAGCTTGGCAGGTGTTGGCCCAAGATCATCGTAATCCAGAATCTGCTCGTTATTAAATTTAAAACCAGCCTTTAAATAGGCCTTTTCAGCAGGCAAATTATGCTCAACTACATCAATGTGAATCACGCGTTGACCATTCTGCCGTGCTTGATTAAAAATCCCCTGAAGGGTTTGCTGCGCAATTCCTTGACCACGGTATGCTTTGCCAACCGCAAATAAGTGCAGAATTGCCACTTCACTATCTAAGAAATGATGCTGCCATGGAACCACTCGGTAATTGGGATCCTCACCGATCGAAAGAACCCCCGCTGCTGCGATTTTCTCGTTAATCACATTGATGATAACTTGCGCATCATCTAATTTAGCGCTGAGGTATTCTTTGCTCGGGTAATCACCCCACTTCCAGCGTGGTGAATATTCATCATTTTGTTGCTGCAGACAAACCTGTTGATAAAAATCACATAAGGCCGATAGATCTGCAGTCGTAGCTATTCGAATTGTCATCTATTTATATCACTCATTTCCCCGGAAATATTTTGGTATGACTAGGCCACTACCATTGCACGCATTTGTATACGGATTAAATTAAGATAGTCCGGATTAGCAAAATCTCCTAAAATTTCTGTAGCCCGAACCTTGGCAGAATCATTGGAAGTGGTAATTAGACGATGCACCCGCGGATGATCCTGAACATATTGACGAGTTATCGTCGTTGCATCACCAATTCCATGAATTACAAACTGGTCTAATTGGTATGCAGCGACTGCTGATTGAATCTCCGCAACCCGTGCCGGAAGACTGGCCATTTCATTTTGATCTGAGAGGTACGAACCAGTTAATTCTACCATGATAATTTCGACATCATTTTGTCGAGCAAAATCAGAAAATACCCGGAGGTAATTCCATGGCATCTCTGGACTTTGGTGGACGAGCATCAGCTTTCGTGGACTATGGCCAATTCGCCGTGTCCACAGGTGTTGACCGTTCGGTAATGTTACAAAACGTGTTTGTGCCGTTAACATAATGATCCCCTCCAGTCAATCTTTGTAAGCGTTTTCTACACCTATATTGTACTCTTTTTCATCAAAGAATTCAGGAAGGGGGCTTAAGTCAGTTACATGCCCTGCCACAAACAGCGTTTAATATCAACATGGTTTTCATCCCGAAATGGAATGTTTTCTGCCACTAACATTGGTCGTTGATCAATCCATCCCGGAACAAGTCGGCCATTAGCAGTGACCACCCGGTGGCAGGGGTGCTTACCATAACCACCAGCTTTACTAAGAGCCTTCCCGACTAAACGCACATTTCGTGGCCGCCCGATCAGACGAGCAATCTGTCCATAAGTAGCTACCCGACCTAGCGGAATAATATCCACAACATTTAAAACATCACGCATAAATTGGTCATCAATTTTGGTCATAAAGTACCTCACTCATCCATAATTTGCCGTACCCGTTTTTGTAAATCTGGTAATACTTCATCCGCAAACCACGGATTCTTAGCCATCCAAATTTGGTTCCGGGGTGACGGATGCACAATTGGAAAATAATTAGGTAAGAATTGTTGATAATGGTGAACAATCGTGGTTAAATTAACGGATTTCTTTATATCAAGGTACGCATGGGCAGCATAGGCGCCCACCAGAATAGTTAGCTTAATATTTGGCATTAATTTTAGGAGCTGCGGATGCCACTGCTTAGCGAAATCTGGCCGAGGTGGTAAATCACCATGCGGGCCATTTCCCGGGAAATAAAAATCCATTGGCATAATGCCGATCTTTCCGGAATGGTAAAACTCATCCCAACTGACGCCAAGCCACTCACGCAATCGTGTACCACTTCTGTCATTCCAAAACATTCGCTGTTCTTGTGCCCGCTGACCTGGTGCTTGGGCAATAATATTGATTCTTACCTGTTTGCCTGCATAGTAAAGCGGCTTAATCCCTTGGGCAGTAAACTGCTTATTCGCAGGACTGGCTTGGATTTCGTGAAATATTTTTTGAAATTGATCAGTCGTCATTGCTATCACCGGCTTTAGCTAAATTAGTTACTACTATAGTAAATTTAAAGTTGCTAAAATGCAAAATGGCGAGTCCACAACAGGATCGTTTTGGACTCGCCTTACTTATTTACTTGAGTGATTTTTATCCATCCGACTCGCTGTCAAAGGATACTTGGCATCTAGTTTTGGATCAATTTTATTTATGACCCACCACCTGCGGAGGGGGTTCATGATCATCCAGCCACCAATCCACAGCATCCCAATAACCGCAGACCAGATACCATGAATCATCGGAAAACAAGCGCCCCAGACCAGCATCACAATAATATAAATTGTGCCATAAAGATGTTTAAACGTTTTGAATTCTTGCCACCGGTTCGTAAGTTGAACTTGTAGCTGACTATCTGAGCGACTAATTCGTTCTTGATTGGCTTGTGCTTGCTGGTCTTCAAATAGGTCGCGAACACTAACACCAAGTGCTCCAGCAACAAGGTTTAAGGTCTCAATACTACCGTCTTGACCGGCTTCTAATCGCTGAATTGTCCGAACGGAAACTTTAGCGGCCTCAGCTAATTGCTCTTGCGATAACCCTTTTGCCACCCGTAATTCCTTAATCTGCGTGTTAACCATAAAAATCGCCCTCCTTCGAGTTCATTTTTATTGTAACAAACGGCAACCGAAAAGTAGACGACACTCACCCGTCAGACACCCGCCAATTATAGCCGGCTAAATTTAACTACTTGATGTTTCAAAGAAATCTTGTCGACTTGATAGCCATATTCGTTCAACTCTTTTTTATAGTTTAAAAAGGAATGATCAAGCGGTACACCAGCAATCTGACCAATTTCAGCAAAGAAAGCTTAGTTGGGTGATTTTGTTGGACGTATTCCCAAAGTTTTTGATATTTACTCATTTTAATTTCCCCACCTTTACCGTCTTTAAATAACAGAGACATTTTTTTGAGGTGATGAAATGAAAGAAAAAATTAGTTTACAAAACGACTTCGTTTTCGGCAGTGTAATGAGCAACCGGAAACTTTGTCAACACTTGATTCAGTTGATCCTACCCGAATTAAAGATCCAGCGAATAAAGTTTCCCACCATTCAAAAAGGAATTCAGGAAGATCTTAGTAGTCATGGGGTTCGTTTTGACGTCTACACTGAAGATCAAAATAACGTTTACGAAATTGATATGCAGATACGCCACACCAAAGGCTTAGCAAAACGCGTTCGTTATTACCAAAGCCGCATTGATGCTGACCTCCTTAATCATGGTGACCAATATAGCCAGATAAAACAAACTTTCGTGATTTTTATCTGTCCCTTTGATCCATACGGGAATGGGTATCACAAATATCAATTTACAAATCTCTGCACAGTAGACCCAACTATTTCAATGAATGATGGACGGACTGCAATCTTTTTAAACACAAAGGGAACACGTAATGATGTGTCAAAGGACTTGCAAAATTTTCTCCACTATGTCGATAATAAGGATGTCAATAATGATCCGTATGTCGATGAACTACAAGAGTATATTTCACTGCTCAATCAAAGTACCAAGTGGAGGAAAGGTTATATGGATAACAAGACACATATGATGTTTCATGATGAAGACGTTCGTGAAGAAGGTATCAAAATTGGTAAACAGCGTGGACTAAAGCTTGGATTAGAAAAAGGTCAACGAGAAGGTCAAGAGTCAGCAATCCGTCAAATGATTGCCTTAACTCATCAACTTGGTGTTCCGGAAGATCAACTCAAGCAAAAGGTCCAACAACAGTTTAAGCTATCCGACGAAGAGATTACCAAATTTTTTTGAATAGTTTCCGTTTCGTACTAAAGCAGGATCTGCGCCTCTATTAATAACAACGCAGTATACAAATAAGGACTCCATTGCTCGGTTGAACCGAACTATGGAGCCCTTATATTCTCAAGTAGAAGTACAAGAAGATGAAATCCATTTATGACTTCTATCTCCCTTCTTCAACTTGTTAAAAAATCGTTGGTACTAATCCACCATCAAGGCGTAGCGCCTCACCAGAAAATGAGCTTGAGTATGGACTAGCCACAAATGCTGTGAAACGGCCAACTTCTTCCGGACGGATCAACCGCTGAATTTGTGACAACGGACGGTGGTGCTTCATAAAATCACTTTCCCATTCGCTTTCTGGAAGGTCTGTATCACTATACATATCAACCAACATTTGTTGAACTCCTTCCGTTAACGTGGAACCAGGCATAATTGTGTTAACCGTAACATGGGTTCCCTTAGTGAGCTTTGAAAGGCTCTTTGCTAATGAAAGGTTCATTGTCTTTGTCAAACTATATTGCGGCATTTCACCAGACGGCATGACGGCCTCTTCACTTGCAATAAAAATAACCCGTCCAAAATCTTGTTTCAACATCTTTGGTAAATAAATCTTGGCCAAGGCATTCCCAGACATAAAGTTCACATCAATAAACCGCTGCCAAGTTGCATCATCAATGTCAAAGTAATCCATTGGTTTGAAAATCCCCATATTATTCACTAGGATGTCTACTTTAGAAAATTTTTCAAACATTGCTTGCCGTTGATCATCTGATGAAATATCAAATGCTGCTCCTTGTGGATTCGTTTCTGGAAACTTTTCCTTCAATTCATTCACAACAGCATTAACGACTTCCGGCTGACGACCATTAATAATAACATTCGTTCCTTCTTTAGCCATTTCAATGGCGATGGCCTTCCCAATTCCTTTAGTAGACCCTGTAATTAACGCCGTTTTACCGTTTAAACCTAATTGCATTTTTTCTTCTTCAACTTTATTTTTTTAGTATTATAACATGACACTTACTTTTTACAAGTGATTTTACGAATTAAGCTCTGTCCGTAAAATCTTCTGAGCTTCCTGAAGATCAGTATAATAGTTAATATTGTCAAAATGTCGGGTTCCTGAAATTATCGCGGATAAATGTCGCTCATGATTGCGATGTAAAATTAAAACCTGCTGCCGCAAAATAAATTTTCATAAGTCTTCTCCTTCAAATTATTTTGCAATATTGGACCATCGATGTTTACAAATTTAATATGCAAAAACACCATCCCTAAGGTATAGATGATACTCAAAGATGGTGCATTCAAAATCAATTTAATACATACGCTTCTTCTGCTCACTTGCAAAGCCGAGTAGGCTGGTTAAACCAACAATTGCAAGTCCCAACACTCCCAGAGACTCATCATCATTGCCCGTTTGTGGTAATTTAGCATTACTCTTTTGAGAAGCGGACTTCGTAACTATCCCGTTAGCTAAATCATTCTTCCTTGAAATCTGTGAATTAGAATCTTGCCCCATAGTTAGAGTGGCCGGTTTAGATTGATCTGAAGCATTCGCTTCAACTTCCTTATTTTTAACATAAGTTACTGTAATATCAAGATCATCCGTAGCCGGCGTTTCAGCAACAATAGTTTGGTCGGCTGTATATCCTGCAAGTTCTGGGCTTGGTACTGCAGGGAATGCGGCGGTATTCCAGACACCCCAAGTGATATCACCAGTTGCTGCGTCTTTACTCCCGGTCCGGGTTAGAGTCACAGTCTGAGTTTTATCAGGGTACGCTTTTGTTCCATCCGCGAACTTATAGTGAATTGTTTCTGTTACCGTCTTCGTACCTGTAACGGTCGTTGGCGCATTCTTATAATACGTTACTGTTACCTCTCGATCGGACGTAGCAGGTGATCCGGCCACAACAGTTTGATCGGCCGTGTAACCAACAAGTTCTGGACTTTCTACATCTGGAAAGACACCTGTACTCCAAGCACCCCAGGTAATTTCACCAGTCATGGCATCCTTACTTCCAGTCCGACTTAAGGTTACTGTCTTCACAACATCCGGTTTGGCCGTGGTACCATCTGCAAATCGGTAATGAATTGTTTCGTTAACTTTCTTTGTATCATTAACTGTTGTCGGCGCACCCTTCACAGTCAATTCAGTAGCATAGCTAACTAATTCTGGTAAAGAGGTTTGGGGGTCAACTTTCAGTGAATTAGTTGCTGGATCTAAATCTGCAACATAATTCCACTTCGTTGCTTGCTTACCAAGCAGTTTTGTAATTTCATCCTTACTAGTTGCCTGACGAAATGCTGACCAAACACTGTCGGGATCTTCAAAAACAAACATTCCTGGATGTTGCTTGTCAGCATTAATTGAGTAGGTACCAATTAACGTTGGATTGTCGCCGTCAGTTGCAGGCCAGAAGAAACTAAGGTAGTTGGAATCATTCCGACCAGTAAATGTTTGCTGACTAGTCTTGGTATAGGTATACTTCGCATCATTTAATGCACGGACCGCGGGATCATCACTCAAGACAACTAACGGTTGACTATATGCCGGATTAGCATTGATAAACTTACCTAATCCATCAAAGGCATCCATCTTAAAGTTGCCTTTAGTCCCCCGTAAGTCAATAACGGCCGGCTTCTTAAGCGCTGCAAACATTCCAGTAGTGTTGGCATTACCGAGTTTCATGTTCCGTCCATCAACAAATTGACCAGCGCTGTTGAAGAACAGTTGAGAGGCATTGGAATGGCTCAAATCCCAATCACGGGCATCAACATATTCAATCCCACTTTGCGAGAACATTCCGCCCGCATTGGTATTTTTAGTTGAGAGTGCCCACTTCCACGGTGTTGTTCGATCACCAATTTGCTTCAAACTCGTTGTTTGTCTGAACATCCAGGCCGTATCAGTATCATTTGCAAGATTCCAGTTAGTCAGGTTACCTACCGTTGTTAAATGATCAGCACCATAAAACATTGAGTTCGTGGTTATAACATTGTTCATCTGCCACTTTGTCAAATCAAGGTTCTTTAAGCTTGTACTCTTGGCAAACATTTGATTAGTTTTAGTGACATTGGAAGTATCCCAATCAGTAATTCCATTAATTGTCGTTAAACCCGGATTATCCAATCCAGAGAACATGTTAGTCATGTCTTGAACTTGCCCTGTCTTCCACGAAGATAAATCCGGAATGCTCGTTAATGCGCATGGGGTCGGATTACCATAAAAGTCAGTCATGAAGTTAAACATGCCCGCCATCGTTGTGACATTATTGGTATTCCAGTTCTGAATTCCGTCAACTGATGTCAAAGCCAAGTCATGTTGGAAAACCCCACTCATATTCGTGACCTTGTCAGTATCAATATCAGCTAAGCCCTTAATCGTGGCCAATTTTGGATCATAAGCAAAAAGATCTGCCATGTTAGTGATTTCCGGAGAATTCCAGCCTGACACATCAACAGTAGTTAAGTTGGTCAAACTAGAGAAAAGCCCGTGAACATCCGCATTATTATTACCAAAGTCCCAATTAGATGTATCAATGCTAGTGGCTCCTGTTCCTTCCAACATTGTCTTTAAATTATCAAAACTAAAGTTGCGAGTTGGATAATGCCATGGGGTTAAATCATATAGTTTCCAACCAGACAAATTAATCGTTTGCAGTTTTTTAGTATCCTTCAGCATCTGAGTAAAGAAGTGAACGTTACGTACATCCCATTTATGTAAATCAACATTGGTTAAGCCGGTTCCTTGAAATGCATCAGAAAGATCCCAAACGTTGCTGACATTAAAATCTTCAATTCCTTTGATAGTCGTTAAATTACCATCATTTTCAAAGGCCGCCGTCATCCGTCTAAGACTATTTCCTTGCCAGCCGCTCAAATCAACTGTAGTTAGTTCCGGACAATCCATCGCTAAATAAGTAAGGGAAAGACTGGCGTTCTTTGGATCAGTGACAGTTGGCAGTTTCCAACCACTAATGTCTAATGTTTGGAGATGTGCTAGACCGGTAAACGGCGCAACTCTTAAACCGAATGCCACTGAATAGTCATCTGGGAAGCGGTCAACCACTAGTTTATTAGCGGTCAAGTCCCAGTTAGCTGCTTTGATAGCCGTTACCTGAGTTCCCTGGAACATGCTATCCATGCCGGCACCATGGACATGCGTATCAGCACGATTTTCCTGTTCACCAACCGCATCTAAACTAGCTAAATTCCAGTTAGAAATGTCAACCGTCCCCGTTAGACTACGGTCTCCGTTGAAGAGATTATTAAAGTTGCGAACGTTACTTGTGTCCCATGTTTGTAAACCTGTAATTTCCTTCAATTGTTCATTATTAGCAAACATTGATGAAACATCGGTCACCCCGCTGATATTCAAACCTGTGAGATCAATATTTTCTAATTTGCCACCTTGGAAAGCACCACTCCAGCTACCATCGGCTGCCTTAATGGACTTTTCATCGCCAGTTTGACTAGTAACTAACGTAGTTGCGTTCTTTAAAATTCCTGCTAATTCAGGAGTAATAATAATTTGCTTAACATCTTGCTGTCCAGCATTACGGAAATCGACTGCGTTTGGAATCACAATTGTTTGACCAGTAACCGTACCTTGATAATTCGTCAAAGTAACTGAACCATTTTCATCAGGTGTGGTTGTCGTCCATTGATGAACATCCGCTACCGGCGTTGTCTCTTTTGCGGTTGGTGCTTGCTGTTGATCAGACGATTGGTCACCGACCTTTGTTTGTAAACTACTTTGTAAGTTAGCAACTCCATTCTTTTCCTTTGAATCTGGAATTGCTGTTGCATTGTTTAGTTTAACCGTCGACTGATTTTGTGACGT
>CAMXWI010000023.1 GCA_947252915.1 uncultured Lactobacillus sp. | reverse complement strand
GGGCTACCGTTCAAGAATTACAGAGTGATGTTGAGCAACACTACCACGTTCGTGAAATTGCCTACACTAATATGGCGATTATTGATGAACACCGGTTGGTTTTCGATGGAATTGAAGTTCAAAAAGCAATTTTATCGGGTGGTTTTCGGCGCATGCCTCACTACCAAATTTGTGTGAATACGTTCAAGAAACAATTATCGTTAGTTGCTAACGTCATTGGGACACCTGAAGAAATTCAATTAGCAAGATCCGTAATGACGATGATGAGGTTGTATTTATTGACATTTTAATGTAATCAAAAAAGTCGAGGACTCAAGCGAATCCTCGATTTTTCGTAATTTAATGATCTACTTTATTCACCCTGTTCTTTACGGGCTTTATCACGTTTATTTTGACCAGTGATGAAGTAGAATGGCAGGATAATGAATAATGCACCAAATCCGGCAATCAGCTGGAATGGCTTAGCATGAGCAAGCAGCCATACGGAAACAATCACTGCAAGGATTGGAATAATCCATCCACCAGGAATCGTAAATGATGACTTCTTGTCCTTCATTGTCTTTCTGAAGACCATGACCGCAATGCAAGTTGGAATGTATTGGGCGAACCGCGATACAACAGAAATGTTAACTAAGGTGAGGTAAGAACCAGACCAAGCAATCGCCATTGCCAATAAGGTGTGAATAACGATCGCAACGTATGGTGCACCTTTGCTGTTTTCGGCACCCAGCTTCTTTGGCATTTGGTGGTTATCTGCTAGTGAAGCAGCTAACCGTGGGGAAATAAAGGATGAGTTCAGTGCTAAACCACCCATGGAAAGGAAGGTTCCGACAATGATGACGGCTTCACCGGCGCGACCAGCGACCGCTTGAGCAGCATCTTGAAGTGGAACGGAACTCTTAGCTAAGCCACTTCCTAAAATCCCAACACAGGAAACAACCACTAGGACATAGATCAACGCAACTGCAATGATTACCAAGAGAAGTGCCCGTGGTAAGTTTTTCGATGCGTCCTTCATGTTTCCGGCAGTAATCACCAGTGATTCAATCCCGGTAAAGACCATGAACAAAGTAATCGTGGCGTTAGCGAAGCCATTAGCTGAACTTCCTGGAAGGAAGAACGGCGTAAAGTTAGCCGGATGTAAGAAGAATAATCCAACAATTGCAACTAAGAGAATTGGGACTAACTTAGCGACCGTCACCACGTTGTTAAAGATTGCTGAAGTCTTAACCCCAGTCATATTAATACAAATCAGGATAATACCAATAATGGTTACAATGATATTTTTGGCAGTCGTGGTTGCCCATGGCTTGTAGACACCACCGATCGCAGTGGCGATGGCTACGTATAATGTTCCTTCGGCAATAATCCGAATGGCCCATGTAACCACCCCAACTTCATATCCAATGAAAGGACCAAAGGCTTTTTTAGCATACAGGTAGGCGCCTCCGGTTTCCTTAAACCGTCCCGCACATTCGGCAAAACAAAGACCGATCATGAATACTAGAACGGCGTCGGCAAGTAATGCTAAGATACTAGCCGGCCCGAACAGGTTGTATCCTTGTCCAGGAAGTAGGAAGATTCCGGACCCCAGGATCCCGTTGACCCCAAAGAGTACGATACTCCAGAAGCCCATTTGTCTTTCGACAGAGCTACTTTTTACACTCATATTATGTCACCTCTCAAATTTTGGAGAATCTAACTACTACTTTATTATCACATTTTATGGGAGCAACCGCAAATTAGGAAGTTGATTATATGCATTTGTAAGGCATTCGTGCAAAAATGCCTTACAATTTACGGTTTTCCAGCCATTGTAATTGATTTCATTAAAGAAAGGAGGTTGGGATAATTCCCAACCTCCTTAATAATTTGGATAGAATTTACTTGTTCAAGCGGTAAACCCATTGCCGACCATCGCGTTCTAGCAGTTCGTCTGCGGCAACTGGACCCATTGATCCAGGAACGTAATTCGGGAATTGAGGTTCTTCAATGTCCCAAAGCTTCCGTGCTACGTCAACAAACTTCCATGCATAGGCAATTTCTGACCATGAAGCAAAGTTAGTGTGATTACCTTCCAAAGCATCATGGAAGAGCCGTTCGTATGGTTCTGGTGATTCAGCCTTCGTCGAGTCATCTTGCATGAACTTCAAGTCAACTGGTTCGGTATTGAATCCTTGACCAGCACTCTTGGCGTTAACCCGGAGTGAGAACCCAGCATCTGGTTCAACAAAGATTGTTAAAACATTGCTCTTCAATGATTGTTCTGACTTCATCCGTGGGTTAGCAAAGATATCAATCAATGGCTTCTTGAAGACCACGTCGATCCGGGTAAACTTGTCAGCTAACTTCTTACCAGTCCGGACGTAAAATGGTACTCCCGACCAACGGTAGTTGTCGAATAACAGCTTTGCTGCCACGAAAGTTTCAGTGTTGGATTCTGGATCAACACCATCTTCGTGGCGGTAAGCATTGGTATCTTGACCAGCGTCATATTGACCACGAACAAAGTTCGAAGCGGCTTCTGAGGGGGTGTAAACCCGTAGTGACCGTAATGCCTTGATTTTTTCAACCCGCACATCGCTATCGGTAAATGATACTGGTTGTTCCATGGCAAGTTGGGCAACCACTTGCATGATGTGGTTTTGCATCATGTCACGGAGGGCACCGGAATTGTCATAGTAGCCAGCCCGTTCTTCAACCCCGAGTTTTTCACTCAACGTAACTTGGATATTGTCGATGTAACGGTTGTTCCAGAGAGATTCGATGATGGTGTTGCCAAATCGCAGCGCTTCGATATTTTGAATCATTTCCTTTCCGAGGTAGTGATCAATTCGGAAAATTTGGTTTTCGTTAAACGTCTCAGAAAGTTCATCGTTTAATTTCTTGGCAGATTCAAAGTCACGACCGAATGGCTTTTCGATAACAAGACGGTTGTAACCATCATCGGAAAGAAGGCCTTGTTTCTTTAAGTTCAGGGCAATCGTCCCAAAGAATTGGGGAGCCATTGACATGTAGAAGAGACGGTTGTCATCAGTACCAAACTTCTTACCTAATTCTTCAATCCGTTCCTTTAAAGCAACGTAGTGTTCAGGCTTTGTAACATCATGTGGTTGGAAGAAGAAGTGCTTAACAAAGTTCTTTGCTTGATCCTTTTCCGTTTCTTTGATGCTACTGATGGACTTGGCAACCATTTCTTGGAATTCTTCATCGCTCTTTTGCCGACGAGAAGTCCCTAAGAGGGCAAAGTGGTCGCCAATGTAACCCTTTTGATATAACTTGAATAGTGACGGGTAGAGCTTCCGTTGTGCCAAATCACCGGCAGCTCCAAATAATGTGATAACAGCTTTATTTTCCTTAGCCAAAATGTTCACTCCTCTTGAATACTAATTATATTCACTCATCGAGTATGATTATATACTTTCAAACAACCGATTGCATTAAAAAGGGAGCGTTTTCTTGACCGGTTAAAATTGTAACAAAATGGCTCAAATCGTAGACGAGTAGTGGGCTTGCGATTTGTTAAACGTTTGTCAAAAATTGGTCTAGGTCAAATTTTTTTGGATTAAATCTCAATCAACGCTTCTTTTTCTGCTAATAAACCGAAAACTGTGCAGATTACCACAACTAAGAATGAAATTATGAGGCTTAAGCTCCAGTTATTAGTGGCAGCCTTGAGCCATCCCGTGGTGACTGGACCGAGAGCGGCGATGATATAACCGAGTGATTGGACCATTCCTGATAAATCACGGGTGGTATTGGCATCGGTCGTTTTCAAACCAAAGAGGGTCATGATGAGTGAGTAACTGGCTGCTGTTCCTAAGCCTAAGCACAGGGTGATGACCGTAAAATAAGCAAAATTTGCGGTATGAACGAGCAGGCCAAGAAAGCCAACGGCAGTGAGTAGTGATGAACCGATAATTAACGATTGCCGATGAGCGAGTCGACTTGCCCATAATGGAATTATGAAAGCTGCTGGCATCGAAAACAATTGTAAGAATCCAGCGATGATTCCAGCGGCGTTGCTCGACATTCCATAATTACGGGCGATCGTAGGCAACCAGGTTACAGTAATATAAAACGACATTGATGATCCGGCCATGTAAAATAATAGGCACCAAGCCTGCCAGCTCTGCCAAATTGAATGGTGGTGGCGTTTAGCAGTGATTGAGCGTGGCATTGATTGAGTTGACTTGACATTTGGAAGCCAAACGATGAGGGTGACGACTACTAATGCTGAAATAAGCATCACAGCGATTTGCCAATTCCACAGTAAAGTGAGTGGTGTGATGATGTACGCGAAAATAGCGCTAAACATGTCTAATGAAACGCCATAAAGACTGGTCATTAAACCGACCTGATGCGGCAGTTGTTCCGTAATGATTGCTGGGAGGAGGACATTAATAAAAGTGATGGCGATTCCCACTAAGAATGTTCCAAATAACAAGCTGGAGTAAGAAAAGACCCGTAAGTAGGCGCCGATGGCTAGAACGATCAGCGCCCACAAGATGGCGAAGTTATTGCCTAAACGTCGACAAATGATGGGGACGACTGATGAAAAAAGCCCAAAACACAGTAACGGAATGGTAGTTAGAATTCCCAGATTAGTGACTGGGACATGAAAGCTGGTGGCAATTTCCGTAATGACTGATGGTAAAGCAGTAAATGGCGCTCGCATACAAGCACCGAGAAGGATAATTCCGGAAATTAAAAGGGCTTTTTGCCGTGACTGTAATTGTTGCATGGTTCTTCTCCCGTCTTGCTTAATTAACTTTATAGTAGCATAATTGGCGACCATTATTTGACTAAGGGGGTTGAAAAAACTATACTATAAGAAGATTTTTTACGGAGGAAAACGATGGCGGCAGATATATACCCCTTTTTAACTTTCGAAAATAGCAAAGAAGCGATGGACTACTACGTTCAGGAGTTTGGCGCAGAAATTATCGAAAGAACCCCGTTCACAGCGGAACAAATTCAGACGCTGGGACTCGATACAGATAATTTGGCAGATACAACGGCCCTTGGCCAATTTGAGGTAGCTGGGCACCGGATCTTATGTTGTGATGCGACGATGACGATGCCCCAGGCTTCATCATTAGTTTCATTATTTTTGGATTTTGGTGGCGATGTGGCAGCTGCTAAGGAACTATTTGACCACTTGGCTTCATCGGACCAACAACGGGTGACATTGCCGTTTGCTGATCACCTAGTTGGTCGTCAACTCGGTCAGATTGTTGATAAATACGGAGTCACATGGTACATTTCCAGTGGTGAAAAGGAAAATAATTAACCCTAAATAAAAGGAGCGTTGCAACGCAACGCTCCTTTTTGAATGCTCTATTCTTATTCTTCAACTGCTTTCCAGCGCTTTTGTAAGATTGAGTAGACATTATCGATATCTTCATCGGTTCCCCGTAACTCATAGTCTGCTAAGAATGGGGCATCAAACATATCACTGTATTTACGGGCGGTTAAGCAGTATTGTTCATTAAAGTTTTTGTTTCCACTACCGACAACTCCAATACACTTTTCGGCATTATCATTGGAAGCAATGTATTCACCAAGGGCATTCGTCATTAATTCATGAAAGCCAGAATCAAATCCATTACCACCATCGAGGTAAGTTGGGACAAATGCGAAAAAGTCTTGTTCCTCAGCAGCCGGTAACGTCTGGTCAGAAATTTCTTTAAGGTTGATTTCGAGATCTTGACTATTGATACTATGCTGTTGCTTAGCGAATGCTTGCAGACGCTTGAGGAATGAGCGGGTATTACCTTCGATTGAGATGTATAAGATATTCATTTTTTCCATAGTTGCTTATCTCCAATATTATGATTTATTTTGTGATGATGAATCCTGATTGGTGACCGTAGCCTTACGAACTTCGAACCAGTCAATATATGAATTTTCGTAATCACGAATTGTTAACTCAAGATTACCAATTTTAACGGTATCATTCGATTTAACGTGGGGGAAGTTGTCGAGGACGTAACCAGACAGAGTTACCGCATCGTCATCATCGAATTCTTTGATATCTTCATGGAAGAAGCGTTCAAAGTCATAAGTAGTTGTTTTACCGTCCACTTTATAGTGACCATTTGGCAGCTTGCTAATCATGTTGTCAGCGACATTATCAATTTCATCACGGACGGTGCCAAAGAGCTCCTCATAGATATCCTTATCAGTAATGATTCCTGAAGTACCACCGTATTCATCTACGACGACCACCATTGGCACCCGAGTGCGAATCATTTGCTCTAAGACTTCGGTGATTGCAGTATTCTCAGGGGTGGTTGGTAAGTGCCGGAGCACTTTTGAAACTGCCAGGTTACCATTAATTCGTGATTGCTTAATCAGGTCGTAGTTAAAAACATAACCAACGATTTTATCCTTGTCATTATCTGCAACCACGGGTAGTCGACTATACTTAGTGCGGATATATTTAGTCAGTGCTTCGTCCACCGTTTTAGTGATGTCAACGACGGTCAGCTGGGTACGGTCAATCATAATGTCCTTGGCGACTTTATCATTGAATTCGAAAGCTCGCTCCATATAAAGGAGGTCACCACGTTCGAGGGCCCCTCCCTTAACGGAGTTCCGGGTTAAACTAATAATTTCACCCTGGGAGAGCACCTCGTCATTTTCATCTGCGGGTTTCATGCCGAGCAAGCGGACGATCCCGTTGGCGGATGAATTAAGTAACCAAACAAATGGATAAAAGATGATATGAAAGTAGTGCAAGGGAGTGACCGTTGCCATCATCATTTTGACTGGAATGTCAATGGCGATGTTTTTAGGAACGATCTCTGTCAAAACCACTTCTAGATAGGTCAACAGTAAGACCCCGACGACTGCACTAATAACATGGACAACACTCGAATTTAATGACCAGTGGGGAAGCTGAAGGGCGTCCACTAGTAATTCTTCGAGGGTTTGTTCACCAATCCAACCGAGAATAATCCCGCACACAGAAGTACCAACTTGAGTGGTAGACAGGTATTCAGTCAAATTAGAGACCATCTTAATGGCACGTTTAATTTTAATGGAAGGCTTTTTACGGGCAGCTTGTTTTTCCTGGAGAGCGGTTATTCGAACCTGAACAAGGGCGAATTCAGCTGCGACGAAAAAGGCCGCGAAGATAAAGGTGACGATGATGATCAAAATGTTGATCATTATCTGACTCTGATCCACTGTTAAAGACTCCTCATGATAAATGTTTAACACAACGTTACAAAGTGATAATTAAGTTAATATTGCATAACGTGTTTTATTATACCATGGTAAACTAAAGACGAAATAGGCAAAACGTTGGTAATGACAAAAATAAGCCGCTTTCAGGGGAGAGAAAAATGAATCGGATTGTGATTATAAATCAGGGACAAACTGAACTTTGTCGGGCATTAAGTCAAGAATTAGATCATTGTCTAGTGTTAGACGATTTTCAATGGTCACTCGAACCATTTGATATCATTTGTTGGTTACCAGCTGATAATTCACGGGTTGATTTAGCAGTGAATGATTTAGTTGCATTATTAGATCGCAGTGCAGTGCAACCAGCCAAGATTATCATGAAATCAATCGCGGGTACTGCGGATGACGCTAGTGACAAGCAATTAACCAGTTGGTATGGAGAAAATGCACAGCAGATGGTGATGGACCACCTTTATGCCATCAAAATGATTGATGAATTAGAGTATCCATACACCATTATTCGAACTTTGCCGTTAGAGGAGCAACCAATTGACCGTTCGTTGATGAATGAGGGACAGCAATTTTCTGGGGAAAATAGTAGCTTTCAGGCCGCCAGTCAATTAATGAAGAAAGCAATTATGACGGATGAATTTCAAAATCAGTCTGTTGGTATCTAGTTTTCAAAACTAAGTTATAGTATATTATTAATTAGATAAAGAAACGGGAGGGTGTACGTAATGATTGAACAAGCATTTGAAGAATGGCGTCAAGGACTCAGCAAAATGCATTTAGCTGCCTGGGATGAACTACCAGAGATGAATTTGTACGTGGATCAGGTAGTTTCCTATGTTAATGACCATTTAGCTGGATTACAGGTGGAACCATTAACGAAGTCCATGGTTAATAACTACGTAAAAAAGGGCGCCATTATGGCACCCGTAAAGAAAAAGTATACCGCTTACCAAATTGCATCGCTCTTTGGAATTGCTCTTTTAAAAAACATTTACTCGCTGGATCAAATCAAAGCTGGCATTGATCAGTTAACTATTAATAACTATCCAAAGGTCATTTATAATCGCTTTGTTGAGTTGTTCAATAGCCACCTCCAAGGAACTACGGCTCCTGCTAACCATCTGCTAACGCCAACCAACGAACAAATGCTGCAATTAGTGGTGGATACCGCTTTTCAAAGAATCTTAACGGTTCAATTACTAAAGGAAATGCAAAAAGCGGCTACACCAGTGACCCCCAAAAAGAAATAGTTAATGATTTAGTGAAATCAGATAACGGTGACTTTCCAGTTGTTCTTGGCAGTCATCGTTATTTTTTAGATTAATTTCATAGATGCTGGTGGCATTTTGGTTCAATAGTGGTAAGAACCCACGCCAGTCAATTTTACCCTTACCGAGGGGAAGACTATCATGGTTTTTACCCATGGAGTCAACCAAGTGGTAGTGGACGACGGATCCTTTTAAGTGAAGTAATGAAGTTTGTAGTTGCTGGTTATCACCGTGACAATAGATGAAGCAGTGGGAGGTATCAAAAGCCAGACGGTAGTGGTGGCTGAGAATTTCAGTTTCCATTTGCGGATCGCCATAGCTGAAGATTGGCGAGATCGAGTTTTCAAACATAATGTGTTTGCCGCCCATGTCTTTGAATCGGTCAAGCCGTTGGAACACAACCTGTTGGGCAGTTTCAAGTGAAGAATACTCCTGGATGAATAATTTAGTCTCTTTAGCATAGGCCCCATGGACTAAGCATTGCACACCAAGGTCAGTGGCCAGACGAATTAACTGTTCAGTCGAAGTTTCGATGAAACGGTAGAGTTCTGGAAACTTACTTTCGGGGGCAACGAGATCCGTATGCAGTTCACCAAAGGTCATTGGGTGGTGGAGTACAATGTTTTTCACCCCATGGCTTTGAACGAACTGGACCGCATCATAAAGCCGCTGGTAACCATCATGAGTAAAGTAATTTTGGTC
>CAMXWI010000022.1 GCA_947252915.1 uncultured Lactobacillus sp. | reverse complement strand
ATGTTCTCCTTATCAATTAATCATGATCCTAAATAAAAAAAGCTGGGATTGCTCCCAACTTTTCTCACTATTTAGCTGAATCTTGATGATCATCAACTTCAGCAGAATCCTTGGCATCATCAGCCGCGGCTTCTTTAGGAGCAGCTTCTTCTGCAGGAGCATCTTGAACTGCTTTATCTGCTGGCTTTTCTTCAACATTCTTTGCTGATTGGTTAGCAGCAACGACCCGTTGAACAGCAACTAGGTCAAATGTTAAGTAAATTCCTTCACAGTCAAGCGTAACTGTTTGTTCTTTTTCGTTGACTTCACTTACTACACCGTGCAGACGGCTAATCGTTACCACGTGATCGCCCGGTTGCAACTTGCTCATCATTGCCTGATGTTCTTTACGTTGCTTTTGTTGAGGACGAATCATGAAGAAATACATGAAGACCACCATCAAAACAATCAAAATGATGCTTGACATACCTTGACTACCCAATATTCTTCATCCCTTCTAAAAATAATTCACCTTTAAGAATACCAAAAAACAAGGGTAATTACCACTATCTTATTTCAACCCTCAGTATAATATTTAGCGATCCGCCACAAGTCATTAATCTTTTCTGAATTTTCTGTTTGAATCGCATCCCGGAATTGTTCAACAAAACTATTGATCCACCACCAATTGTTCAATCCTAAATAATGGTCAGCCAAGGGATCGCGCTGATGGTTAAGATAGTGTAAGTAAGCACACGTAACCTGTGTTGCGGCATGCACAGTTATTAATCGTGAATCATCCTGATATTTTTCATGACCAATCCGACAAGCGCCTGTTGCTGTGTATAGCTCACCACGGTGAGCAGCCTCCATTGGTAACGCAGTGATTACAATATCAACGCCCAAACGTAGTGCAGCAAATATTTGCCAACTATCTGATGCAATGATCAGTCGGGGACGATCATTTGGCAATAGGTCACAAGTCTCTTTAACAATCCGATACCACTCTTCAGGTTCATCTGGCAGATCAGCAATTAAGTAACCACATTTGTCCCCTAGCTCGGTAATGCAGTGGCTACGAAGCGCTCGCAAGCCAGCACCGACAACCACTCCCCACTTACTATTGATTTGTTTCTGCCATGTGAGATTCAATTCGACTGCAGTTTTCAAATCGTCAACTGGCGCATAGTAGTCAGGAACCTGATAAACAGGAAATTGAATATCAGCTTTGCCCAATACCTGGAATTGATTTGCTTGGTAACTCGTTAACCGTTTATGAGCTTTGGTAAATGGTTCTTCATAACGAATCCCCAGCTCACCAGCATTCTTCTTAACCTTCTGCATTGGTCCAAACTCCGCCACCAATGACATTAAAGGTCGTGACCAGTTCATGAACTTTTGCAATGAACCAAGTTTTTGCATTGCTTTTTCACCAGGTTGAACAAAAAACGGTAACGCCGGTACCACTAAGCCTTGGCATTCTAGCGATGCTAATTCAGTCATCGTTAATGGACTGACCGCTCCTCGCTTTGCAAAAGGAATCACTGCTGGTGTTTGAATTGAACCATGGTCAGTAATTAGTTCGCCCCTCCGTAGTTGTCCCTTTCCAGAACGTGAAGCTAAAATTTTAAACTGATTTTCCATTACCATTTCCCCATTTAATTCGGCTCATAATTTAACCCTAAGTGTTCATATGCGGCTGGTGTTACTACTCGACCACGGGAAGTTCGTGACAGAAAGCCGATTTGTAATAAGTATGGCTCGTACATTTCCTCAATCGTATCGACTTCTTCACCAATATTAGCAGCAATTGTTTTCACCCCGACTGGGCCACCATGATACAGGTTAATCATTGTTAAAAGCATCTTCCGGTCGACTTCATCCAGACCCTTGCCATCAACTTGAAGTAAGCGGAGCGCCTTAACCACAATCTCATGATCAACGGCTGGCTTCTTAGCAACCTGAGCAAAATCGCGCACCCGCTTTAATAGCCGGTTGGCAATTCGTGGTGTTCCTCGCGACCGCAACGCTAATTCATGTGCTCCTGTCTGCTCAATTGAAATTTTAAAAATATCAGCACTCCGTAAAATAATTTGCTGAAGTTCTGCTGAATCGTAGTACGCCATATGTTCGACAATTCCAAAACGATCTCTCAAGGGAGCCGATAGTGCACCAGCCCGGGTGGTTGCCCCAATCAATGTAAAGGGTGGTAATGGAAAGTGAACTGGATGTGCAGTCGGCCCTTCACCGACCACTATGTCAATATAGAAATCTTCCATGGCTGAGTACAGCATTTCTTCAACCACCTTTGGCAACCGGTGAATTTCATCAATAAAGAGCACATCCCCGGCTTGCAATTCATTTAACAACGCTACTAAATCCCCTGGTTTTTCAATTGCAGGACCACTGGTCGTTTTGATTTGCACACCCATTTCATGCGCCACCACCATTGCTAATGTTGTTTTACCAAGACCTGGTGGTCCATACAGCAAAACATGATCCAATGCTTCAGAACGGGATTTAGCAGCTGTGATGTAGACTCTCAATTCTTTTTTGATTTTACGCTGGCCAATGTAATCATCCAAGGTCTGCGGACGCAAACTCTTTTCGATTATGCTTTCATTTTCATTAGCCGCTTGATTTGACATAATATTTTCTGCATCACTCACCATCACATCCTCCTTTCACTAACTCAATAAGGTCAAACCCTTCCGTAGATATTGGTCTGTTGTGAGACCTCCTTCTTGCTTAAGTGAACTAGCCACTTTTTTAACATCCTTTGCTGAATACCCCAACGCCTTTAATGCAGCTAAAGCATCCGCTAATTCAGGGTTATCTTGATCATTCGTCGGTCGTTGTTCAACTTGTGGCCGTAGATCAAACGTTGGCAATAATGAGTCAACCTTATCCTGTAATTCAATAATAATTCGTGAAGCCGTTTTTTTACCAATTCCCGGAAATTTGGTAATGTATGAAACATTATTATTAGCAATCGCTTCGACTAATCCTTCATGATCAGGGTTAGCAAGAATTGCTAACGCACTCTTTGGACCAATGCCAGATACAGCTAATAATTTTGTAAAAAGGCGCTTTTCTTCGGCATTGTGAAAGCCGAATAGACTAATTGCATCATCGCGAACTGCTTGATAGACGTAAATCTTAGTCGCATCTTCATTTAATGGATAGCTATAAGGGTTAGCAACTTGAACCCGAAAGCCAACCCCATTCACTTCAATTACTAAATAATCAGGATGGGCTTCCGTAATGGTTCCCAGTAGATATTCGTACATTCTCTTCCTCGTTTCTAATACTCATGATCATCAAAATCGTTAGCAAACGGTTGATGACTTTCCTGAATCCGTTTAAATAACTTCTCTAAGTCAGTATCAGTAAAGTGAATCAATACTGGACGGCCATGAGGACAATTAAATGGATTTTCACAATGCGGTAAAGTTTTTAATAGGGCCTTAGCTTGTAAAGCATCCAGACGATGATTGGCTTTGATGGCCCGCTTACAGCTCATCATAATCGCCGTTTTGGCACGAAATTCTGCTACCGTAAGATGACCATTTTGAATTACCCAATCAATCATTTCACGAGCAGTATCTTCTTCCTGACCATCAATAAACCAAGTCGGATGGCTAGATAATAAAAAGCTGTTTTGACCAAATTGTTCCAAGTGAAGACCAACCTGTTGCAAGGTGGTTAATTGTTCATTGATTTTTAAAGCATCTGCGACGGAATAATTTAATACCAACGGCTGTAAAAAATTTTGTTGATCGGCTGAAACCTGCCCAATTGCTTTCCTAAACCGTTCATAGTTAACCCGTTCTTGGGCAGCATGTTGGTCAATAATATATAACCCATCAGAAGCCTGCGCCAATAAAAAGGTCCCTTGTAATTGGCCAATGTATTGTAATTCAGGGAAGCGCTGTTGATCATGATCTTCTTGATCATTAATCGCCAGGCTTACTTCTTCAGTCTGCCGGTTAGTCTCTTTTCTATTATTCACGTTGATTTGCTCATCACTAAACGGGGTTGCAACTTCATTTTGATATTTACGATCAAATTCTTTTAACCGCGGTTGTTGAAGTTCAGCCCGACTATGGATAACAATCGGTTTTTCAACAATACTATCCCTACTATCAGCTTTCGCCGGATTACTATGATCCGCCGGAACATGGGCAACGTTTTCCGTGCTCGTTAAATTAGCAGTTTGACTATACTTATCAGTTTTTTCCTCAACCACCGACAAATTCGGCGTGGTTAGTAATTGATTGGCCCGTTCGCCAACATCTGGAATTAAATTCTGCTGAGCAATTTTCTGCTGAATAGTCGTACTGATTAAGGTTGCCAGTTGTTGCTCCTTACTTAGACGAACCTCTCGTTTAACAGGATGCACATTAACGTCCACCAACAGTGGATCCAAATCAATATTAATGACCACTACTGGATAGCGACCAACCATTAATTTAGAGCCGTAACCCTCAATAATCGCTTTTGTTAATTGGTAATTACGCACGTAACGATGATTGATAGTAATCGTCATGTACTGCCTGCTTGCACGGGTTAGTTCTGGTAAAGAAACAAAGCCATCAACCGTAAAATCTGGATCAGCGCCGTGAATTGCTAACATTTTACGCCCCACTTTGACCCCATAAATTGCTGCAATCACTTGTTGAACATTGCCATTTCCGGCCGACCGAAACATTTCCCGACCGTCATGAGTAAATGAAATCGCCACATCAGGATTGGCAAGCGCTAACCGGTTAATAATATCAACCATTCGACTAAGTTCCGTCTGCGGTGATTTGAGGTATTTTAGGCGGGCCGGAGTGTTAAAAAACAGCTCACTAACTTTGACATCCGTACCGCGCCGTGCTGGTGCAGCCTGAAAATCTTTTAGTTCGCCACCATGAAAGTGGATCATTGTTCCTGATGCACCACCAGTCGCCGTTGTCATTACTACATCTGCAACTGAAGCAATACTTGGTAGCGCTTCGCCACGAAAACCCATCGTCTGCACGCGAAACAGGTCTTGCCGGGTACTGATCTTACTGGTGGCATGGCGCTTAAAAGCTTCTTTAACGTCTTCCGTGGCAATTCCATCACCATCATCAATCACCCTTAATTCACCCAGTCCCGCTTTGGTCACCACAATATCAATTCTTTTACTGTGAGCGTCAAGGGAGTTTTCGACTAACTCTTTGATAATTGAGGCTGGACGTTCGATCACTTCACCAGCCGCAATTTGATTCGCAAGTACATTATTTAATTCATGAATTTTACCCAATTCACATCATCCCTACTTTAACTTTTGCTGCCACTGGTAAACTTGATTCATTACTTCCATCGGCGTCATGCTCATCAAATCTAAGTCTTGTAATTGCTTAAGTACCTTATCATTTCGCCGACGACTTGACTGCTTAGGTGCTGGTGAAAAGAGTGCCAGCTGACCATCTTGCTCCTCTGGATACTGCTGCTGCGCATTGCTTTCATTAACCGTATTAACTTCTTTAGGTTCAGTATGCGTAGCTCCAGCGACATGATCATCTTCATGCTCACTCTCCAACGACTGTAGGATATGATTAGCCCGCTTCAGTAACGTTGCCGGCATCCCAGCCAGTTTAGCAACATGAATCCCATATGACTTATCTGCCGGACCTGCTGTCACCTTATGGAGGAAGATTAATTCACCGTTTTCTTCAGTGGCACCAACATGAACATTTTGCAATTTATCCAACTGCTGATCCAAGCCAGTTAACTCATGATAGTGAGTTGAAAAGAGGGTCTTGGCGTGCACATTATTATGAACATATTCAATAATCGCCTGTGCTAGTGCCATCCCGTCATAAGTCGCCGTTCCCCGACCAATTTCATCAAACAAAATTAAGCTATTACGGGTAGCATGCAGTAAAGCATTGTTGGCTTCCATCATTTCAACCATGAAGGTACTTTCACCTGATACTAAATCATCGGCAGCACCAATTCGGGTGAAAATCTGATCAAAAATCGGCATATTAGCTTTTTCAGCCGGAATAAAACAACCCATTTGGGCCATCACTGCCGACAAAGCTAATTGGCGCATATAAGTACTCTTTCCCGACATGTTAGGTCCGGTAATCAGTAGAATATCCGTATCTTGCCCCATTTGAACATCATTCGGGACGTATTCTTGATGGCCCATAAATTTTTCAACTACCGGATGGCGACCATTTTTGATCATTAGCTGATGATCATGATTCAACTCTGGCCGCACAAAATGATATTTTTCCGAAACTACAGCAAAACTTTGTAAAACATCTAATTCAGATAACGCTTCCGCGAGCGCTTGAAGTCGTTCAATCGCAGTTTTCACCTGCTCACGCACTTCCACAAACAAATCATACTCCAACGCGGTTGATTTTTCCTGTGCCCCTAGGATTAGTGCTTCCTTTTCCTTTAATTCTGGGGTTGAGAAACGTTCTGCGTTCGTTAGTGTCTGTTTTCGTTCGTAGCGATCTTTAGGGAGTTTATCCAAATTCACCTTGGTAACTTCAATGTAATAGCCAAACACATGGTTATAACCAATCTTTAAGTTATTAATTCCGGTCGTTTGACGTTCTTTTTGTTGCAAATCGGCAATCCATTGTTTTCCATTATTCATGGCGTCACGGTAATTATCTAGTTGATCATTATAGTGGTCTTTAATAACTCCACCATCCGTTACCGAAATCGGTGGATCATCATTAATGGCCTGGTCAATTAAATCAGCAATGTCTTCCAGTGGATCCAACCGATTAACAAGCTCGTCAAACACTGGTGAATCCATCGTTTCCAACACATATTTAATTTTTGGTACCTGTTGCAGTGAAGTTTTTAATTGGATCAAATCCCGACCATTAACACTGCCATACGCCACACGCCCGGCCAATCGTTCTAAGTCATACACCTTAATCAATTCATCTTGAAGGTTCTGGCGTTCAAAGTAATTATCTAAAAGAACTTGCACTTTATCCTGTCGCTCTTCGATCTTTTGCTGGTTGATTAACGGTCGATCTAACCAGCGTTTTAATAGCCGACTTCCCATCGCCGTTTTGGTTTCATCCAGCAACCACACCAGCGTCCCTTGCCGTTTGCCGCTCCGTAAGTTCGTCATTAATTCAAGATTAGTTTTTGAATAATGATCAATTTTCATAAAAGAGCTTGGCTGATATGACTGCGCAATTTGTAAATGCGCCAGCGAACGTTTCTGGGTTGTCAAAAGGTATGACACCAAAATAGCAACCACGTGTTGCTGATTTTGGTTTTCCAGATTCTGGGTCAGATAACTAACTTCTGCTTCCTTTGCCAACTGAGGTTGACTAGAAATTAAAATATTCCGTTTTCCTAATTCATCAGTAATGGATTGCGGCAACTTTTCAAAATGAACAACTTCACGCGTTTGTAGGTTAATTAATTCATTCATCAACTCACTCTGCTGCTGAAAAGTTGTGGCTTTCAGTTCCCCGGTTGATAAGTCCGCATAAGCCAGGCAGTAGTCACTACCATCCAGATAGACCGCTGTTAAGTAATTGTTACTCTGGGCCTGATCGCCCTTTAGGTCCATTTGCGTTCCCGGAGTCACTAATCTAGTGACTGCCCGTTTAACCATGCCCTTAGCTTTTTTAGGATCCTCCATCTGCTCACAAATGGCTACCTTATACCCCTTGTCAATCAAAATATCGACATAGTTTTCCACAGCACGGTGTGGAACCCCACACATTGGAATAGGATTTTTCGCACTATGGCTCCGACTAGTTAATGTTAACTCCAGTAATTGTGCACCCTTAATTGCATCGTCATTAAATAGTTCATAAAAATCACCCAACCGATAAAACAAGAACGCATCCGGATATTGGTCCTTTACTTTCTGGTATTGTTCCATCATTGGCGTTAGCTTTTTAGCCACCATTTTCACCTCTCGTTACTTGATCTCTCTTCTCACCATTTTAAACGAAAAAGGCCGGGTCAACATCCCAGCCTCGTTTTTATTTTGCATAGTCTACAGCACGAACTTCCCGAATAACCGTGACCTTAATGTGTCCGGGATACTCTAACTGATCTTCAATTTCATGTTTGATATCATGCGACAAGGCAGCAGCCTGGTTGTCAGAAACCTTCTTCGGTTTAACAATCACCCGGACTTCACGACCAGCTTGAATTGCATAACTATGGTCAACACCCTTATGATGATTGGCAATTGATTCAAGCTGCTTTAACCGCTGAATGTACTCTTCCAAAGACTCACTCCGTGCCCCTGGACGGGCGCCAGAAATCGCATCTGCCGCTTGAACCAGCACCGCAATGATGGATGTTGCTGGGACATCTCCATGGTGCGAAGCAATCGTATTAATGACCACTGGATTTTCCTTATACTTACGGGTCAATTCAACCCCTAATTCAACATGAGAACCATCAACTTCATGGTCAATTGCTTTACCAATGTCATGTAATAATCCGGCACGCTTAGCTAAAGTGGTATCTTCGCCCAGTTCAGCTGCCATAATCTCTGTCAATTTAGCAACTTCAATTGAGTGTTGAAGAACATTCTGACCATAACTTGTCCGGTATTTCATTCGACCAATTGTCTTAATGAGATCAGGATGCATACTATGAATTCCAAGGTCAAAGATCGTTTCTTCACCGACTTCACGTAGTTGTGCATCCATATCATTACGCGCCTTTTCAACTGCCTCTTCAATCCGTGCTGGATGAATCCGCCCATCTTGAATTAGCCGTTCCAGCGCCATTTTGGCAATTTCTCGGCGGACCGGATCAAAGCCACTTAGTACCACCGCTTCAGGTGTATCATCAATGATCAAATCGATTCCCGTTAATGTTTCTAAGGTCCGAATATTACGCCCTTCACGACCAATAATTCGTCCTTTCATATCATCATTAGGGAGATTAACCACTGACACTGTTGCTTCTGATACCATATCAGCACTACTCCGTTGAATAGCACTAACAATCAAACTTTTAGCTTTCTTTTCCGCCGTTAATTGTGCGTCTTCTTCACTTTCTCGGATCATCTTATCGCGTTCAACTGCTAACTCTTCCTTTAATTTTGCTAGCAATAGTTTCTTAGCTTGATCCTCACTTAATCCTGCAACTTCCTGCAATTTATCTGCTTGTTGCTTGATTAAATTTGCCACTTGTTCATGATCTTTTTGAACTTGTTCTCGTTTTACATCCAATTTGGATTCCCGAGAACTAATTACATTTTCTCGATCTTCTAAGGCACTATCCTTCCGATCCAACGTGTTTTCCCGTTGAATTAAGCGTTCCTCTTGTTTTTGAACTTCTTGACGACGCTCTTGTAGATCCTGTTCTACACTTTCCCGATAGCGATGACTTTCTTCTTTTGCTTCCAGAATGGCTTCCTTTTTTGCGGTTGCCGCTTCTTTCTTAGCAGACGAAATGATTTCCTTAGCATTATTTTTGGCCTGTTCAACTTGTCGTTCCACAATGAAGCGACGAATAAAGTAACCAAAAACACAAGCAACAATAGCGATGACGGCCGTCAATATTTTCATTATGACCCCTCCAAATCAACTATTGAG
>CAMXWI010000021.1 GCA_947252915.1 uncultured Lactobacillus sp. | reverse complement strand
CAAGCCGCCTAAAATTTTATCTATTTAACCTGTATACTTGACGGGACCTAGTGCCCAATGCTGACCGGTTTATTAGTTTTTAAGCTAATCTTTTGAAATCACAACTTTCGTGCCGGTAGGGATGTTTTTGTACATCCATTGTGAATCCGGAATTGATAAACGGATACAACCGTGTGACATTGGCTTTTTTCCTAAGTAAGAAGCCTGCTTCTTGTCGTATTGCCCCTTATCGTTAATTGGGACAGAGTGGAAGAGAAAGTCGTTTCCCTTCCAAGCCACGTAATAGTTAGCTCCCGCCTTTTCTTCTTGGTTATAGAAAGTATCCCCACGGACGTCTTCGATATGGTAAGTACCAGTCGGCGTAGCGTTATGAGCACCAGATGAACAGTACATCGTGTAGAGCTTTTTGTTCTTGTTGCTCATCAGGTAAACGCGTTGCTTTTTCAAATTGACATGAATCCACATTCCCGGATTTTTTTGAACATCTGGGTATGGTTTGTTTTCTGAAGGCTTACGATAATCAATCTTGGCAGCCTTCGCAGATCCGGCGGTTCCACCCCAAATCATCATTAGTAGTGCCGCCACAAGCGTGGTTGCTAATAATAATTTACTAAATTTCTTCATTTTAATTCGCTCCCTTAATAATACAGGGAACATTCTAACACATTTGGGTTACAGAGACTGAAGATTTTTGACACTTTTTCGTTCGGTAATATGCACAGGAATAAACTCGGCGTCTGCATTCTCAATTAAATTGGTGACGCTGCGTTGCCCCATTAATTTAAATTGTTGTGAAACGCTGGAAATGGTCGGTGATGTGATATCGCAAATAAAAGTACCGTCAATACTGATGATGGAAAGGTCTTCCGGAATTGAATATCCAAACTGATTGGCCGCCTTAATGAGTCCAGCAGCAACCATATCACTGGCGGCAATGATTGCTGTCAAACCGAGGTTACGTACTCGTTTAAATAATTTTTGCGCATTTTCAAAACTGTAGTCTCCATATTGCACCCAGTTTGGATCGACCACTAGGTTAGCTTTAGTCATTACTTTTTCATAGCCAAGTAACCGTTGTTTTCCAGTGGTGGACTGGTCAATTCCTAATAGTCCAATTTTGGAATGACCATGATCGATTAAGTACGAGGTTGCTAATTCACCAATTTTAATGTTATCAGAACTGACAAACTTGGTTTCTTGATCATCGCTACCGTAAATAGAAACAAAGCGGTAAGGGAGACCAGAATTATTGAGCAGTCTTAATTGACGGGGCGTGGCTTTGGCAGAGATGAGTAGAATCCCGGAAACGGAACGGGCTAAAACGTTATTAATCGCCTGCGTAAGCATTGCCTCATCGTTATTTCCTGCATAAAAAATAATCGAGTTGCGGTGAGCATCCTGAAGCGCTTCTTGAATGCCATCAAGAACTTCCTGCCAGAAATGAGTCTTGGTATTATTAATGATGATGGCGATAGTTTTAACTTCATTGGCGGCTAACTCTGCGGCCGATACATTGCGGTGATAGCCTAACTGGTCGGCAACTTTACGAACGACCTTCGCAGTCTCTTCACGATAGGTTCCCGCTTTATTTGAGAGAACCCGGGAAACGGTTGCCGTAGATACATGGGCCGCTTTGGCAACATCTTTAATTGTGGCTTTCATTTAATTACTTCCTCCGAATATTTTCATTACTACCATTATAGTGCAATTTGGTTAACTAGCAAGCGTTTACATTATTATTAAACAGCTATTGTAAACGTTTGCGTAATGTGATACAGTGAACACTGTAAACGAATTACATTTAACTTCACGTCAACTGAAAGGGAGTTTCATGACAATGAGTAATCAATTAACAGGGTATCAAGATGACAATCAAACCATTACATTAAGTTTTGCTTCCAGCAAGGACTTAGTTTTAAAAATTTTAACGAACGAAATTATTCAGGTTTTTCAAGACCATGGTTGCCCAACTAATTCATATGCGATTGAGGGCAATAAACAGCGAAAAACTAATTATACAGTCGAAAATAAAGGCGATCACGTTGAAATCCGGACTGGTGCATTGATCGTTAAAGCATATGATGACGCTAAGCTTGATGTTTATGATGCGGATGGCAATCCGCTAGTGCTTGACTATCGAGGAAAGCGAGAGCCATTACCAACCGACATGGATGATGAGCACCGGAAGACGGTAATGTCAGAAGGACATGCGGTTCATGCCAAGGCCAATCCAGACAATGTTAATTTTGAAATCATTAAGTCATTGGCTAAGGATGAAGTCTTCTATGGATTAGGTGGCAAGACTGGCTTTTTGAACAAGCGTGGGTATGAATACGATAATTGGAATAGTGACGTACCAGTTCTGCATAATGAAACGGAAACCCACCTTTATAAGTCGATTCCCGTAATGTATGGTTTGAAGAATGGGCACCCGTATGGCTTATTCTTTGATGATACCTACAAGAGTCATTTTGACCTCGGTAAGGAAAGCGACAATTACTATTACTATTCTGCAGTTGGTGGAAACGTTGATTACTATATTTTAGGTGGTCATACGCTGAAGGATGTTGTTGCTAACTATACCTACTTAACAGGGGTGGTTCCTCTGCCACAAAAGTGGATGTTAGGTTATCAACAATCGCGCTGGGGATACAGTACTAGTGACCAGCGAGTAGAAAGGATTGCGGACGGCTTTGCGGAGCACAATCTGCCAATTGATGTCATTCACTTGGACATTGATTACATGTACGGCTACCGAGACTTCACTTGGGACACTACTAAATATAAGGATCCGAAAGCCTTTGTTCAAAGAATGAAGCAACGTGGGATTCGCCTCATGCCGATTTTGGACGCCGGAGTTAAAGTTGATGATAAATATGATATCTATAAAGAAGGAATGGAGAAAGGCTACTTTGTAACCAATCCTGACGGGAGTGTTTACGTTGGCTCCGTTTGGCCAGGTGATTCGGTCTTTCCTGACTTTGGTAACGAAGATGTGCGCAAGTGGTGGGCAAAGCACGTGAAGTTCTTTGCTGACATGGGTGTGTGCGGAGTTTGGAATGACATGGACGAACCCGCTAATTTCCAGGCGAAAGGGCAGTTGCCAGACGACCTGGTTTTCCATGATGGGGTCAACATTAGTACCCATGCCAAAATGCACAACGTCTTTGGCCACCTACAAGCTCAAGCAACTTATGAAGGAATGAAGCAGGCAACTGGCAAGCGGCCGTACATTATTACCCGAGCTGCCTATGCAGGGACCCAAAAGTATTCAACGGTTTGGACCGGTGATAATACAGCGGTTTGGTCTCACCTCCAATTGGCAATTCCACAGTTAAACGGCCTTGGTTTGAGTGGATTTGCCTTTGCTGGGACCGACATTGGTGGGTTCCAAGAAGATACCACGCCGGAGTTGTTAACCCGGTGGATTGAAGCTTCATTGCTAGTTCCGCTCTTCCGGAACCACTCGATTTTAGGATCACGGTATCAAGAACCATGGGCATTCGGTAAGCAAACACTGGATATTTACCGCAAGTACTTGAACTTACGGTACCGGTTCATCCCATACTTGTACGATCAATTCCGGCACGAAACGGAATCGGGGTTACCAGTAATGCGGCCATTGGTCCTGAATTACCCCGATGATCAAGAAACGCGGAATTTGAATGATGCATACATGATTGGTACCAACATCTTGGTTGCACCAATTGTTAATCAAGGAGCCGCAAAACGGTTGGTCTACTTACCAGCAGGAAACTGGATTGACTTCTGGAACCATGCTGAATATTCAGGTCAACAGTACATCATGGCGGATGCACCAATTGATAAGTTGCCACTCTTTGTGAAGGCGAACACGGTCTTACCATGGGGTAACAAGGTAATGCACGTCAGTGATGAACCAGAGAAGGTCATGACATTCCGACTCTTTGGTGAATGTGGTTCGACTAAGCATTATCAAGACAATGGTCAAGACTTTAAGTACCAACAGGGTGAATTTAATGAATACTATGTTGAAGTGACTGAAGACGGTCATGTGGCCGTGAAGTTAACAAAGCATGGTTACAAGCCAACGTATGAAAAGATTTACGTTGAAACTGATCAAAGCCGGTATGAGTTTACTTATCATGCTGATACTGATGAATATAAATTAGTGAATGAACAATAATCAATTGTAAAAAATACGGCGTAGAATTCGGATACATCGGACTCTACGCCGTATTTTTTTATGTTCAAAACTCTGGCTAGCACTTTTCTAGATCGGTTGGTGTATGGAGTAAGTAATCTGCTGCTCCTTTAATTGAATCTGGATCTGCAGAACCATATAATGCCGCAGCAAATTTTACCCCAGCGGCGTGGGCCGCCTTTAAGTCATTAATGGTATCGCCGACATAAACAGTCGTATTTGGATCAGCATCGAGTGCCTTGACCGCCGCAAGAATAGGGTCGGGAGCTGGCTTGTGCTTTTCGGTATCTTCAGAGGTGATGGCAACCTTAAAAAGATCGGCAAAATAATACTGCCGCTGAAACTTGGCATACTCATAAGCCAACTTTGAAGTTGCAACTGCAAGTTGGGTATCGGTACGTTTGGAAAGGTCATCCAACATTTCTTTGATTCCGGGGAACACCGTTACCCGGTCTTGCCGAGTATAGGAAAGCTGAAACCATTCTTCTTGGATGGGCCGGATGTCTGCTTCTTTGACCTTGGCGAGCCGGAGAGCATCGTCAGCAGTAATACCAAAGCCTTCCTTATTGAGACGATCCGTTTCCTCCTTTGTATATTGATAACCATGCTTGGCTAACACTTCAAACATGGCAGGCATGTACATATCAATCGTATTGATTAATGTTCCATCAATATCAAAGATAAAGTTTTTCATTTGAGCCATCATAATTCCTCCCACTTGATAATAACTATATTTTACGCCCTTTCGGGACAAACCAAAAGGGACAAAAGATGACCATTGCAGTGGTCCTATTTTGTCCCCTCGAAAAATTATTTATTAAAGGTTCCGGCTTCGACTTGGCGAAGGAAGTCAGCAAGGTGTTTGTAGTATACATCAGGGTTATCCAGCATGTGGTGATGACCACCATTTGGCGTGGTAACGAGTTGAGCGTTTGGAATCAACTTTTCCATTCGCCGAGCGGCACTGAGTGGCATCGTTTCGTGTTCACCAAAGGTCAGGAGAGTTGGCACCTTGATGTTGTGTAGCTGGTCAGTGAAGTGCCAGCTAGCTAGCTTTCCAGTGATGACAAATTCGTTATCTCCTTGGAAAGCGTGATAAACGGCATCGTCATCTAAACTGCGAACGTGTTCCAGTTTGGATGGTTGTTTACGGTCAACGTAGTTTTCGTTTAAGACCTGCACGTCAGCTTGATAACGGTCGTTATCCCAGTTGCCATTATCTTCGCACTCCTTCATAAAGGCCACTTCTTCAGCCGGGAGAACATCTTCCCGAATTTTATTGACGTGTTCTACGTAATCGTCAACGTCATCAACCATTGAGGAGATGATTGCGCCTTTCAGATGTTGTCCATATTTAACGGCATATTCTTGAACGAGAAGGCCACCCCAGCTTTGTCCAATAAGGTAGAAGTTGTCAAGGCCAAGTTTTTGGCGCACTTCTTCCACTTCGTCGAGAAAATATTCATAGGTTAAATATTTTTTCGCAATCTCTGGGTCGGAATAATCAGGCTGGTCAGAATATAGGGAGCCTAATTGATCATACATGTGAACTTGAACGTTCAGGCCCTGTTTCTTTAATTGTTCAGCGGTATCTTCCCAGTATTCATGATTGCCACCAGGACCACCATGCAGGGCAAGAAGGTGGATGTCGCCTTCGCCTTGGGTGTTGGTCCAAAGGTGGTAACCGTTATCTAGGGTTAAGATTTTGGTTCCTTGCTTCATAATGAATCTCCCTCTCTCGTCTCTATTAGAATATGATAAATGTTAACTCATTTTTCTTTAAAAAACAAACGCCTGTGATGGTGACCATCATCAGACGTTCTGGAATCAAAAAACTAATTAATTATTCGGCAAAATTAATGAACAATTTTGTGGATCAATCTGGTAGGAAATTGCTTCGTTTCCCCGGAGAGTCATTTCATAATCCGTTGCAAAGAGAATTAATTCTAATTGGTGCCCAGCTGCTAAAGTGTGAAAAATTGGTTGCAGGGGAAGCTCAACGTCAACAAATTGGCCAGCGGTTAAATCATCAACGCTTGAAGCATCCCGCCGGTTTTGTAGATTAATGTGACCATATGAAATAACCTTGGCGTCCGTAGTTTCCTTTTGCAATTGGAATTCACGGAGGTCATCCTTACCAAAATGATAAGCAAGTTCCAGACCATCTTTAGCTAAAATAACTGGTGAAACGGTTAAACGTTTGGCACTTCCGCGGTCAACCAGGCGGGCACTAAGCAGTCCGTGATCAGCAGAGGAGGCAATCCGCACTTTCAACGTTGGGGTACCGCGTAATAGCCAGTCCTCTTTTAATGGGGCACTAACAAAGTGAGCGCTAAAGTGACCATCAAAATCATTTAGCAAGGCCTGGGACCATTCGGCGGGCTTGTGACACCACTTTTGGTAGGTCGCATCATCTTGCTGGTCATTGAATTTAACGCGACTAGAAGCAGTGGCATTTTCCGTGGTCAGACTGTTATTTGTTAAATTCAGAGTTGTACTTTGGTTACCCGACCAGTTAGTGTAGGTTGTCCAAGTTTCGGGGTGGACATTATCTTGAACTAAGACATCTGGGAGCAGCTCGTCAGCATGATTATCTAGTTCCCATAGTTTATTAGCAAACCAGAGATTAATCATTTCAGAAAAATCAAGGGAACGGAAGGCATTGATATAAATGTGCTGACCTTGGTGAAAAATTAATTTGCTAGTGTTGGGCATCCCAGAGAGGGCATCGTAGAGGTTCTTCACATTGACTGGCTTAACGTTCCAATCGTTTAAACCATGGACCATCATTACGGAACATTTAATATTATCAACGTTTGGCAGGTAATTACGGTGAGCCCAGAAACCGTTATAGTTACCAGTTGCACGGTCTTCGGCAGCGGCTAAGCCTTTCATATAGCGATTATTGGTTGCTTCAATCCGTCGATAGTCTGCTGGCGACTTGGTCCGACTGAAGGTTTCAGCTGCTAAAACATCCGCGTCTTCCCCTTGGAAACCACCTGGCGCCATGACTAAACCATTTTCTCGATAATAGTCATACCAATTGGAGATGGCTGCTTCACTTACGATGGCCTTTAAACCAGCCACCCCAGTTGTGGCAACGGCAGTGGCTAAGGTTCCAAGGTAGGAACGACCAGTCATCCCCACGTTGCCATTGCACCAGTCCGCGCGGATAGCAACGCCGCTTGTGCGGTCGGTAAAGGCTCGACGATCACCATGCAGCCATTCGACAACGGCTTTCATGGAGTCAGTTTGTTCTGGCGAACCACAAGTTTGTAGGCCATCGGAATCCTTGGTGCCAATTCCAGAGGCATAGACAATGGCATAACCGCGCACGCTTAGGTAAGTGTTAAGTGTATATGCAGGTGTGGTACTGAATGATTCGGCCGCGGTTTGACTCTCACCGTTGACGGTTTGCTTAGTAAAGGTCATTGGGAAATCAGGTTCAGCAGGGGACTGGTCGTGAGGATCCTTATGGGTCAGTGGGACATTAACGTTGTGGGTAATTTCTTCACCCCACTTGTCATTAGTCCCCTGATTGTACGGACTCGCAGTGAAGACTGCTGGCACTTTAAGCCCGTCATTACTATCTGCTGGGCGCATAATTTCAACCTTCACTAGATCAGCTTTTCCATCGTAATCAGTGTCCATGTCGGTTTCAACATAGACCACTTCACGGATGAAACGTGTCGGGTCAAAACTAGCAATGGGCTTACCATTAAAGTAGATTGGTTTTTGACTAGCGGGTAACGCGTAAGTCCACGTGAGCATTCCTTGACTCGTTAAGCGATCGAGCAGATTTTGACCGAGTTTCGTGCGCGTATTTAATAACAGGTAGAAAGCGTCGATCACGTTAGCAGTAGTCCAGTGCTCGTGGTGCTCCATTGACAGTTGGATTTTCTTCATGCCGGTGATGGGATCGTCAATCGCAAAGTCAATTGCTGGTTCGAATTGAAGCAATTGCAGTGCGACCAGGTAGAAGACTTGGTCAGTTAAAGGCAGATTCTGGTCTAACCAATCAGTAATTGATTGATCCGGAGTAGCAAGCAGGCTATTTAACCATTCGTAATCCAAAGCGGGTGTGTGGTCGGCAATGTGGATGCGGGTTAACAGTTTTACCCAAAGCTGGTTAGGGCTTAATTGTTGTTCTTCATCTGGATGCAACAAATGAATGGTTTGTAGTTCGGTCATGCGATGCTGATGGTAAGCAGGAGCGATGGCAAATTGATTATTTTTCATGGAAACGACACCTCGTATCAATATTGTTATTCTTTACTATTGTACTCTCCGTCGGTGGTCAGAGGCTAAATTATTTGTAATAAAAAGGAGCCGGACAGCAGTCATTACTGACTTTGCTATCTAGCTCACTGAACGCAAATTATTTCTCTGACGCAATTGTACTGTGGTGGTAACCATAACTGAAGTAAATAATAATACCGATTACGAACCAGATTCCGGCACCGATAAAGGTGGTTTTACCAAGCTGACAAATCATCCAGATACAAGCCAGACCGGAGATGATTGGCAGAAGCGGGTAAAGTGGCACCTGGAAGCCACCTTGATTATCAATATCTTGCCGGTGACGGAGTGGAATAATCCCGAATGAAACAAAAGTAAATGCTAATAGTGTCCCGATATTAACCAGACTAGTTAATTCGTCAAGGGAAACCAGACCACCCATAATTGCGATGATGATCGTTACGAATAACAAGGCATTTTCTGGAGTTTCACCCTTCTGGGCATTTAACTTACTGAGCGGCTTTGGCAATAAACCATCCCGGCCGATTGAGTACACTAATCGTGAACTGGCAAAAATAGTGGTAATCATCATGGTGAACATCCCAATCAGTGCACCAATGGCTAAGGTATCTGCTAACCAGCCCTGATTAACGAGATTCAAAGCATAGGAGACGGGATTGGCAACGTCCAACTTAGTGTATTTCACCATACCAACTAAGACTGCGGAAACTCCCATGTAGAGAATTGCCGCAATCAACAACGTTCCGAGAATTCCGATTGGCATGTTCTTTTTAGGGTTTTTAACTTCGGCGGCGGAGCTCGAAACGGCATCGAAGCCTAGAAAAGCAAAGAAGACGGTTGTCGCACCCTTCAAAATTCCACTAATCTTGTAGGGCATAAATGGGTGATAATTGGCTGGCTTAATAAAGAAGAGGCCGACACCAATGAATAGTAAAATAATAACGATTTTTAAAATTACCATAGCATTGTTAACCCGCTTGGACGATTGCATTCCTCGTGAAAGAATCAAACTGACTACGAGCACCACGAGTACGGCCACCAGATTAAAGTAGGTGCCATGGGCGGGATCAAATGGTCCAGACACGGCTTTTGGGATGTGCACACCAAAGCTGGCCAACAATGCGTTAAAGTAGGC
>CAMXWI010000020.1 GCA_947252915.1 uncultured Lactobacillus sp. | reverse complement strand
CCTTTCGACACCTTGAACTCTAACACAAAAAGATAGCGCTTTCAATGTAAAATTCAAAAAATAATTTTAATTTCAACTGCTCAGCGTTCATAAAACGAGAATAATAAATAGTAGAAATAAGTTCTAATTGTTGAACATATACAAGGAATCGTGCTTGACATATAATTGATGAAAGCGTATTCTTCAACTGAAGCTATCGGTTAACTATATGCCAACTACTAATTTATATCAGCTTAAAATCTGGTGTATTAGTTTTACTTTGAACCATCATGGCATGTGGTTCTTGAGGGCTTTAACTTTCATTATTTAGGGGGCTAAAAATGAAAAATAGTACAAAGTTGCTTTCGGTAGATAATCATGATGATTATTTGGAGCTTAAAACAGATGGCGCTAATTTTAGAATTTATTTAATTGATGAAAATATAATTCGAATTCGCGCGACTTTTGATAATGAATTTAGTCCTGAAGAATCATATGCATTAGTTAAAACGGCCTGGCCAGACCGGACTGATGAATTTATGAAGGATGAACGGACCCGTGTACAACCAATTCAGATTGACTTGCAAAAGGTTGATGATGGTCATTACACGGTGACGAATGGTAAATATATCCTTCATATTTATGATGATCCATTTTACTTAGAAATTGTTGACCAGGATGGTCACGTTGTTCATAAAGATTTACCTAAACGGCCGTATGTTGAAGATGATAATGGTCGACAGATTCATTATTCGCAAATGGGTGATCACGAGAAGTTTTATGGCTTCGGTGAAAAATCTGGGGTCTTAAATAAGTACAAACGGCGGATGCGGATGCACAATACCGACTCACTTGGTTGGGATGCTAAGCGTTCAGACCCGCTGTACAAGATGATTCCGTTCTACATTGACTTTAATACTGATGACAATATCGCTAGCGGAATGTTTTATAACAATTCAAATGATTCGGTCTTTGATATGGACTGTGAACACAGTAATTACTGGCTGCGTTACAGCTATTTTGAGACTGATGGCGGTGAGTTGGATGCCTTCTTCATTGGTGGGCCGACGATTAAAGATGTGGTTGAACACTACACGGATTTAACCGGGAAGAGCGCAATGATGCCGATGTCGTCACTTGGCTATATGGGCTCAACGATGTTTTACTCGGAGCTTGAAGAGGGTGATGATAAAGCCATTCTTGATTTCGTTGACACCTGCAAGAAGAATCAAATTCCTTGTGATGGGTTCTTCCTTTCTTCTGGATATGTGGTGGACGAAGAAACCCAAAAGCGGTTCTTCTTCCGCTGGAACAAGCGACGGTTCCCAAATCCACAAGAGTTTGTTGATGATTTGAAAGACCGTGGTGCATTGTTAGCACCAAATGTTAAACCAGGCATTTTGGTAAAGCACCCTGATAATGAGGATTTGTCGAATCGTGATGCCTTTATTAAGGATCATGATGGGCAAAACAATCAGGTTAACCAATACTGGGGTGGTCCAGCAAACTTTATTGACTTTACTAACCCAGCTGGGCGAAAAGCATGGACGTATTACTTAACTAAGTCGTTGCTTAAGTATGGCATTACATCAATTTGGAATGATAACAACGAATACGAAACGGTTGATGGTAGTGCACAAATCAATATGGAAGGGCACAAAGATCGCAAGATGGATGATGTTCGACCATTGATGTCGACAATTATGGCGAAGGTGGCCCAAAATGCGGTTCATGAATATGACGCGAACGCACGTCCATACGTGATTAACCGGGCTGGTTTTGCAGGAATTCAACGGTATGCACAGACGTGGGCTGGTGACAACAACACTAGTTGGGATAGCTTGAAATACAATATTCCAACGATCCTTGGCATGGGCCTATCTGGGGTTGCCAACCAAGGATGTGATATCGGTGGGTTCTTTGGTCCATTGCCGGAACCAGAATTGTTAGTTCGGTGGGTCCAAAATGGAATTTTCCAACCTCGGTTCTCAATCCATTCCGCAAACACTGATAATACGGTTACTGAACCATACATGTATCCAAACTATACGAAGTACATCGCACAAGCCATTCAGCTAAGATACCAACTCGTCCCTTATTTCTACTCACTGCTGTATGAAGCACACACTACGGGGGCGCCAATTATGCGGCCACTGGTATATGAATTTCAAAATGATCCGAACGTTAGCGAAGAGAGTTTTGAATTTATGCTCGGGCGTTCCTTATTGGTAGCTAACGTTGTTGACAAGGGTCAAACAGAAAAACAGGTTTGCTTACCACAAGGTTCACATTGGATTGATTTGCATACGAACCAACGGTATGCAGGTGGGCAAACAATCACGATTCCAGTTGATATGGGATCAATTCCAATGTTTATGCGTAGTGGAGCGGTTATTCCACGCGCCCTCGGTTTGACGAATATTCATCAACAGACAATTGAGAATCTGGATGTTCTGATTGAACCAACGCAAGATGCTGACTTTACGTTGTATGAAGATGATGGCGAAACGATGGCATACCAAAAGGGTGCCCAACTCCTAACGCACATTACCGCTCAGGCGCATCAAGATGGTGTTAAGATCGCATTCCAACGGCAAGGTAATTACCAAACCAAGGTTGAGACGATGAACCTATCAGTTTACTGTCCGCAAATGGCACCGATTAATGTGACCGTTGATGGTGTGCAACTGCACCGGTTCTTGAAGAAGGATGATTATGAGTCAGCGGATGAAGGCTGGTGGTTTGATGGTGAAACCCGTCAAGCCAAGGTTCATTATCGGAACCCGCAAGATGCGGACTACAACGTTGACTTAGAGTTTACGATGAAAGATTTGATTTCGATTCAATAAAATGGAGGCAATATCATGGGATTAATTGATGACAACTTTTTATTAACAAATGATTGGGCAAAGAAGCTTTTTAATGACAGCAAAGATATGCCAATTATTGACTATCACTGTCACTTAAGCCCACAAGAAATGTATGAAAACAAGAACTACAAGAACTTGGCACGGGTTTGGATCAACGAAGGTAATGCTGGTGACCACTACAAGTGGCGTTTAATGCGAGCAAATGGCGTTCCAGAAAGTTTAATCACTGGTGACGGTGATGACTTTGAAAAGGTAAAGGCATACTGCAAGACGATGGAAAATGCGGTTGGTAACCCACTATATGAATGGTCCGCACTGGAACTTCGTCGCTACTTCGGCATTACCGACACGATTAATGAAAAGAATGCTAAAGACATTTGGGACAAGGCCAATGAACAATTAGCCAAGCCTGAATTCCGCCCACGGCAATTATTGCAACGGATGAATGTAAAGGTTGTCTGCACCACTGATGACCCAGCTTCAGATTTGAAGTACCACAAGCTTTTAAAGAAGGAAGAAAAGGGCAACGGCTTTAAAGTTTTACCAGCCATGCGTCCTGATAAAGCCTTCAATATCAAGGACAACGGCTACGGTGACTACATTAAGAAACTGGGCAACGTTTCCAGTGTCAACATTAATAACTTCGCTGATTTAGCCAAGGCCTTTGACCAACGGTATGAATACTTCAGCTCATTAGGTGGTAAGTTATCTGACCACGGAATTAACACGTTCCACTTTGTGCCAGCTTCAGCTAGTGAAGTTGATGCTGTTTTCCAAAAGGGTCTCAATAATGATGCATTAACTGACCACGAAGTTGATATTTACTTGACTGCTTTAATTCAAGAATTAATGCGGCTCAACAAGAAGTATGACTGGACAATGCAGTTCCACGGTAACGTTGTGCGGAATGCTAACTCCAAGCTCTTTGCCAAGATTGGTGTTGACTGTGGTGGTGACTCCATGGGAACCCAAGCTGATTTCGCTCAAGAAATCATGAAGTTGCTTGAAAACATGCAAGAAGAAGACAACATTCCAAAGCTGATCCTTTACTCACTGAATCCAAATGATTGGATGCAATTAGCTTCCGGAATGGGTGACTTCTACGGTAATGGTGTTGATGCGGATGCAACTAAGCAAAAGCTTCAATTAGGTTGTGCATGGTGGTTCAATGACACCCGTCGTGGAATGGACTTGCAACTTCACATGATGGCCGAAAACAGTTTGCTGGGTAACTTTGTCGGCATGCTGACTGACTCCCGGAGCTTCCTTTCATACTCTCGTCATGAATACTTCCGGCGGGTATTATGCAACTACCTTGGTGGCCTGATCGAAAATGGTGAAGCCCCAGCTGATGAAGAATTTATGGGTCAAATGGCTAAGGATATTGCTTACAATAATGCTCATGATTACTTCCAATTCGGTGACATTCAATAATTGATTTGATTCCTCCTCAACAATCAAAGAAAGTGGATTTTAAAATGCAAGTAATTGAAAATGATAAATTTAAAGCGGCAATTGATGAGCATGGTGCTCAGTTAACGCACTTGTACAACAAGGATGACGATTTTGACTACATTTGGAATAATGATCCAGTTTGGCCAAAGCATTGTCCAGTCTTGTTCCCAGCAATTGGTCGTTCAGAAAAAGATAAGTATTTCTATAATGGTCAGGAATACGAAATGCCTCAACATGGCTTTGCCGCTGATCAAGACTTTAAAGTCGAAACCAATGATGGGACCAAGTTAGTACTCAGCCTGACGGATAATGAGCAGACGCGTAAGTATTACCCATTTAGCTTTAAGCTCATCATTACTTGGACTTTGACGGATGCGGGATTAACGTTCCACTTTGACGTTCAAAATACTGGTGATAAGACGATGAGTTTTGCTCTCGGTTCACACCCAGCCTTCAATATTCCAATCAATGGTGAAGGTGAGTTTAATGATTATCAATTAGACTTTGAACCAGCAGGACTGGATTTAAAGCAATACGAAATCGTCAAGACGCCTAACCCATACCGTGATGGCAAGGTGATTAAATTAGCAGCGGCTAATGGCAGTCATATTGATTTGAATCATGATATGTATGAAGATGGTCTCATTATCATTGAAAACGATGGTATTACTGGAGTTACACTGAGTTCACCAAAGACGAAGCACTCAATTCATTTAAACTTGGATGATTTCCGTTACTTCTGTACGTGGACAAAGGAAGGTGCCAATGCACCATTTGTCTGTCTCGAACCATTTGCCGGTCTGCCAGATATTGCAGGTCATGAAGTTGATATTATGGATAAGGAAGGAAACCTTAAATTGGCTGCTGGCGAAACGAAACCATTCGAATACACAATTACTTTGAAGTAAAGTGAATGTTAATAATGGAGAGTAGACCCTCCATTTTTGCGCAGAAGAGTGGAGGAAACCATGAAGATTAACGTTTTAGAAGACAATCGCGATCTCAAATCGGTCGCCAATGCCACCGGGGCATTACAATCGGCCATCGATCGTTGTAGTCAGCACGGTGGTGGCCAAGTGATTATTCCAGCAGGACGCTACACTATTGATAGCTTAATCTTGAAGAGTGGAGTCGATCTACATCTGGAAAATGACGCCATGTTGATTGGGAGTGGCGATGAAGAGCGTTATCAACATCGTCCGGGTCCATTTGAACTCATTAAAAATGAAACACCGATTAGTGGCCTAATTTATGCGGATGGACCAGAAAATATCGCCATCACGGGTAATGGAACGATTGATGGCAATTACGAGAAGTTTATCTTACCTAACCAGCAGGATGAGGTGCATCTAAAGTTTTATAAGTATCCGCGGCCAATGATGGTCTATTTTGAAAATTGCCGGAATGTATTGATTCAAGGGGTCACTTTACAAAACTCACCGTTTTGGACGGTGCATTTAGTTGGCAATTTAAATACTGAAATTAGTCATGTGACGATTAATAATGAGGTCCGGATGCCGAACACGGATGGGATTGATGTGGATCGAAGCAAGAATACTTATATTCATGATTGCCAAATTCACACTGGTGATGATGCGATCTGTCCAAAGTGTACTGAAGAAACCAGTCAGTATGGTAATTGTGAAAATCTAACCGTGACGAATTGTCACATTGTCACCCAAAGTTCTGCCGTTAAATTTGGTAGTTCTAGTTTTGGTAATTTTAATAATTGTGTCTTTCGGCACCTGACCGTCCGCGACACCAATCGGGGATTAGCATTTCAATTACGCGATCCTGGCAGTGCTCGTAACATCATTTTTGAAGATATTGATATTGCAACTAAGCACTATAGTAAAGAATGGTGGGGATCTGGAGAACCAATTTATATCACAATATTGCCGCGGGATACTAATACGCAGCTTGCGGATGCGGAGATTAGCCACGTGGTCTTCAAAAATGTTAAATGCCGGGCTGAAAATGGTGTTTTAATGGCTGGCTATCACGACGGCGTGATTAAAGATATCTGCTTTGACCACGTTACGTTAGATTTGCAACGTTCTCTGGGGCAGGAAGTCGAATACGACCTGCGTCCGGATGATCATAATGGGAAAATTAGGCGACCGCTGAAGGCCATCAATGATCTTTCCCACAGCCAATATTCCGTCAATAATTGTCATTTTGATTAGGAGGCGATGCGGATGTCAGTTCCAGTGATTCAGAAGATGGATGTCTACCCGGTCGCGGGCTATGATAGTATGCTGCTTAATTTAAGTGGGGCTCACGGACCGTTTTTCACCCGTAATGTAGTTATTATGCACGCTTCCATTGGCGATTATAAGCGGGTCTTACAAGAAATTAAGCATCAGTATGGAAGTTTAGATCAAGGCGGCCGTGGGAATCAGACATTTGATTTACGAACGACGATTCATGCCCAAACCGCTGTAGAAACTGCCTTTCTTGATTTGCTAGGCAAGTATTTACATGAACCAGTCGCGGCGTTACTTGGTGATGGTCAACAACGGGAAGATGTGCCAGTACTGGGTTACCTGTTCTTTATTGGTGATCGTCAGCAAACCGACTTACCGTACATCGGTGCTGATCACGAACACGGTGAATGGGGCAAAGTGCGGCGTGAACCGGCTTTGACACCGGATCAAATTGTTCGCGAAGCTCAAGCAGCCTATGATCGGTATGGCTTTACCACCTTTAAGCTGAAGGGTGGGGTCCTAAGCGGCGAAAAAGAAGTTCAGGTGATGAAGGCTCTTCACCAGGCCTTCCCTAAGGCAAAATTGGATATTGATCCTAATGGTGCGTGGTCATTGAACGAAGCGGTCCAATACGCGAGCGAGATGAAAGGTTTATTAAATTACATTGAGGATCCTTGCGGGGCAGAGAATGGCTTTTCTGGACGTGAGATTCTTGCTGAATTTCAGCGGCGAACTCACATTCCAACGGCGACAAATATGGTGGATACGGATTGGCGACAGATGGCTAGTTCACTGATCCTGAACGCTGTGTCAATTCCGTTGGCGGATCCGCATTTCTGGACGATGCAGGGTTCCGTCGAAGTTGCGAAAGTTTGCCATGCGTTTGGGCTCAATTGGGGGATTCATTCCAATAACCATTTCGACATTTCATTAGCAATGGCAGCAAATGCGGCAGCGGCCGCTCCTGGACACATCAATGCAATTGATACGCATTGGATTTGGCAGGACGGCCAAGCATTGACCAAGCACCCATACGAGATTCATGATGGACAGATTCATGTTGATTCACGAAACGAAGGATTAGGAATTGAAGTTAATATGGACGCAATTACAGCGGCCCATCAATTGTATCTTGAACATAATTTGGGCGCTCGGGATGATGCGAAAGCCATGCAGTATCTAATCCCGCATTGGCAGTATGATCCAAAGAAACCAGCACTTGTTAGATAAAGAATGGAGGAAAATATAATGTTATATCCAGAACAAACAGCAACTCGAACGGTCGAAGATTTATCCGGTATGTGGAAGTTCAAGGCGGAAACGTCCAAGGTTGACCCACAATCTCCGTTAACTGATACGGTGTGGATGTCGGTTCCGGCTTCATTCAATGATCAAACAATGGATAAGCAATTACGGAACCATTTTGGCTACTTTTGGTATGAAACGACGTTTAATGTTCCACAAGACCAGCTAAAGAAACGGAATGTATTGCGGTTTGGCGCCGTTAGTCAAAGCTGTGAAGTGTATGTCAATGGTGAACAAGTTACGACCCACGTGGGTGGCTTTACTCCGTTTGAAGTCGATGTTACCCATTACCTACGCGCTGGCGCGAATAATTTAAAGGTCCGGGTATCGAACTTGCTTGATAACACAACGATTCCAACGGCAGACCTCAAGAAGAATGATGATGGTAGTTACAAACTTCATACACGGTTTGACTTTTACAACTACTGTGGGATTCACCGGCGGGTAAAGCTTTATACAACGAACAAGACTCATATTGAGCACATTGAAGTTAATTATGATACGGAAGGCGCAAAGACGACTGTCCACCCAGTAATTAACGTCAGTGGTAATTATGATCATGCTGATGTATCAATCGTTGATGAAGATCACCAAGTGGTTGCAAAGGGCCCATCATTAACTGGCTCGCTGGAAATTAGTCATACTCATCGTTGGAAGCCACTTCACGCTTATTTGTATGAATTGGTAATCAATCTGTACAACCAAAACGACGAACTACTAGATACTTATACTCAGGAATTTGGTGTACGGACGATTGAAGTCAAGGATGATCATTTCTTGATTAACGGCGAACCATTCTACTTCAAGGGCTTTGGCCGTCATGAAGACTCTTTAGCCCATGGTAAGGGTGAAAACATGCCGTTAGTTAATATGGATTATCAAATTATGAAGTGGATGGGAGCTAACTCATTCCGGACTTCACACTATCCATACTCCGAAGAAGCGATGCGACAAGCTGACCGTGAAGGGTTTGTGGTGATTGATGAATGTCCAGCAGTCGGGATCTATGAAACATTCAATGTTTCGTTAGGTGGTAATGGTGACTTCCCAAAGGGCAACACCTGGGATCACCTCGATACAATGGACAACCATAAGCGTGCCTTACGTGAAATGATCGAACGTGATCATGACCACTCATCAGTAGTCATGTGGTCAGTTGCCAATGAACCGGCTAGTCATGAAAAGGGTGCGCATGAGTACTTCAAAGAAATCATTGATTACACCAGAAAGTTGGACCCACAGAAGCGGCCAATCACGATGGTTAATATTATGATGGCTAATGTCGATAAGGACCTTGTTGGTGATTTGTTAGATGTTATTTGTCTTAACCGTTACTATGGCTGGTATGTCAACTTTGATGACCTGGAAGGGGCTAAACATGATCTGGAAACCGAATTAGTCAAGTGGCATGAGAAGTTCCCTGAAAAACCAGTCATGTTCACAGAGTTTGGTGCGGATACCGTTGCTGGACTGCACTCGCTGCTCCATGCACCATATTCCGAAGAATATCAAATTGATTACTACAAGGCGAACTTTGCGATCTTTGATAAGTTGGACTTCGTTCAAGGTGAACAACTGTGGAACTTTGCCGACTTTACGACTGATTCTGGAATGATCAGAATCGGTGCTGAAAACATGAAGGGTGTCTTTACCCGTGATCGTCGGCCAAAGGGCATCGTTGGCTATCTTCGTGATCGTTGGTTAAACTTTAAGAAAGACTAACCTATTGGATATTAAAAAACCGTTAGCGGATTTCTGATGGCTATAATGCCCTCTGAGTATACAGATGAAATGGAAAATTCATCTTATATAT
>CAMXWI010000019.1 GCA_947252915.1 uncultured Lactobacillus sp. | reverse complement strand
CTATTAAGGACGTAAATCTTTCTTTAATGAATTAATTTCTTTTTGTAAATTGGCATCGGAAGTCATTTGCTTTTCAATTTTGTCGATTGCGTGCAGGACTGTTGTATGGTCTTTACCACCAAATTCCTTACCAATTCGTGGTAAAGAGTTATCTGTTAATTCCCGTGATAGATACATTGCAATTTGACGTGGGATCACAATGTTTTTGACACGTTTTTTACCAGTAATGTCACTTTGGTTGATATTAAAGTGAGCAGCCACCTTTTTTTGAATTAAATCAATTGAGAGAGTTGCTGGGGCATCGTTGCCAATTCCCTGTAGCGCTTCTCGTGCAACCGCTTCGTTGATTGAAGTTTTGTGTAAATCAGCAAAAACCCGTACGCGCATGAGAGCACCTTCAAGCTCCCGGACATTCGTATTAATTTTAGAAGCAATAAAATTGAAAACTTCATTTGGAATACCTTGGAGGTTTTCCTCTTCGGCTTTGCGGTTCAGAATTGCAATTCGTGTTTCTAAGTCTGGTGCAGTAATTTCAACAGTTAATCCCCAAACGAATCGTGAAACCAGTCGATCAGTCAAGTTAGGAATTTCCTTTGGATTTTGATCGGCAGTTAAAACGATTTGTTTGTTGTTGTCATGAAGACTATTGAAGGTATTGAAAAATTCTAATTGTGTCCCATTTTTTTCACTAAAGAATTGCACATCATCCACCAGGAGTGCATCTAAATCCCGATATTCCTGTCTGAACTGCTCTTGTGTCCCCGTTTTAATGGAGTTGATGTAGTCGTTCATGAAATTTTCGCTCGTCACGTATTTAATCTTTGCATCGGGCTTATGAACGAGCATGTTATTGGCGATGGCTTGCATTAAGTGTGTTTTACCAAGACCAACATCCCCATAGATAAGGAGGGGATTGTACAAACCACCTGGTTGTTCAGAAGCAGCAAATGCGGATGCATACGCAAACTGATTGGTGCGTCCTTCAACAAAATTATCGAATGTATATTCAGGATTGAGTGGTGTTTGAGTTTTATAAGTTGGTTGATCTGGTGCGGGATCCGCTTTTTTCATTAGATCCTTAGTAAGAACATAGATTGGTTCAATTTCTTCACCAGTCTTTTCGTGCAAAATATGCTTTAGTTGAATATTTAAACTCTTCTTCCACCAATCAAGATGATAGTCGGTTGGTAAGACAACCGTTAGTTGATGATTTTGAAGAGAGTATGCTTTTGCCGGAGCAACGACGTTTTCGTAAGTCGGTGGAGTGATCGACTGCTTAAACTCGTTTTGGACCGTTTCCCAGAGAGAATCGAGCTCAGTCAAAATAATTCCTCCTCAGAATAAAATAATGTAGAAAAATAAAAACCAAGAATAATTTTATCATTAGTTTTTCTAGTTTTCCACAGGCAGTAAAAAATTTGATCCACAAATTACACAACGCTGTGTGGAAAATACTCACAGGGGTGTGGAAATGTGGAAATATCCACAGAAAATAAAAGATATCCACAATTTTTTGTGGATATCAACAAGCCTAAATGGTGAAAAGATAGTAATTAACAGGATTTTCCACAAGGCTGTGGATAACCTCGTTGACAACCCTGTGAGTTAGTTATTTTTAGTTAAAAACCCTGTGAATTGGTTCTAAAATCTGATCGTCAAAAAATAACGCTGTGGATTATTTAATTCTTCTTGTGGAAAACTAAAAAGTTTTTTCGGCGAAATCGCCCTTTATTGCAGAAAAAAAGTATGATATACTTTAACAGTATGTTTGAAGAGTTTGTCCATTTTGGACGTTAAACCGAACAATTTATTACAATGCCGAGGAGGTGCAAAAGCTTATGAAGCGCACATTTCAACCAAAGAAGCGTCACCGCGCTCGTGTTCACGGCTTCCGCGCTCGGATGAGCACTAGTAACGGTCGCAAGGTATTGGCCCGTCGTCGTCAAAAGGGTCGTAAAGTATTATCTGCATAAAAAAGTCCGTCAAGGCGGCTTTTTTCTCAGTAGGGAGCAGGGCCATACACTTTGCTGCAATTTTAATATTGTGGTGTTGTTATGTTCCTTCTCCCTTTTTTAGTTACTGAGGAGATTAATAATGAGAAAATCATTTCGAGTAAAAAAAGAGAACGAATTTCAACGGGTCTTTGAAACCCATAATTCCGTTGCTAATCATAAGTTTGTGATTTACCAAATGGAAAAGCCTGGTCAACCACATTTTCGAGTGGGGATCTCTGTTGGTAAGAAGATTGGGAATGCTGTTCATCGTAATTGGCTGAAGCGGCGTATTCGGCAAACGTTGCTAGAAGTTAAACCACAATTAAAGTCTGAGGTTGATTTCTTAGTGATTGCTCGTCCTGCTGCTGATGGGATGACCATGGCAGAAACCAAGAAAAATTTGGTGCATGCTTTAAAGCGTGCCAACCTATTAATTGAGGATTAAAAAATGAAAAAACGTTCAAAAAAACTTGTGAGTTTATTAGGTATTTTAAGTTTAACGCTATTCTTAGCGGCTTGTTCCAATAAACCAATTACTAGTCATAGTACAGGAATATGGGATCACTACATTATCTATAACTGTTCCCGGTTTATTATCTGGCTCTCTAATCACTTTGGTGGTTATGGGATGGGGATTATTATCTTCACCATCATCATTCGGATTATTATTTTACCGTTGATGTATTACCAGACAAAGTCAATGATGCGGATGCAAGAATTGGCGCCTGAATTGAAGAAATTACAAAAGAAGTATTCTTCACGGGATCGCGAAACGATGCAGAAACTGCAAGTGGAACAACAAAAGCTTTATAAAGAAGCTGGAGTTAATCCATTTGCGTCCATGCTGCCATTAATTGTCCAATTGCCAGTTATGTGGGCTTTATACCAAGCAATTTGGCGAACAAGTACATTACGTCATGGGACATTTTTATGGCTGCAACTGGGACGGCCTGATCCGTACTATGTTCTTCCAATCTTAGCGGCGTTGTTTACATTCATTAGTTCTTGGTTATCAATGGCATCAATGCCGGAAAAGAACTCAATGTCAACTGCAATGACATGGTTTATGCCAATTATGATCTTCTTTATGGCATTAGGATTTTCATCTGCGATTACCCTTTACTGGGTGGTAACAAATGCCTTTCAAGTTGTTCAAACGTTGCTATTGCAAAATCCATTCAAAATTAGACGTGAACGGGAAGCGAAGCAACGGGCAGAACGCCAACGGAAAAATAAGATTGCCCATGCTAAACGAAATGCAATGAAGAGTAAACGGAAGTAAAGCAATGCCACTAGCCTGGCAACCACTAGTTGGTTCCGGCTGGTGGCTTTTTTTGTTGAGGTGAAATAATGACAATTTTTACGGGAAAAGATGAAACGGTAGCAATCGAAAAAGCAGTCAAGCAATTAGCGGTTACTAAGGATCAATTAGTAATAAAGGTTTTGCAAACTGCTCACCATGGATTTTTAGGGATTGGCCGTCGTCCCGCCAAGGTTGAAGTTACACTGCGCAGAAAAAACGATGATCCATCAAAATCAGTGGTGAACGGTGGTAAGCAGCGTAAAGAAAACGTACAACCTGAGAAAACAACTTCAGAGAAAACGATGACGCCAGCAGAGAAGCTGCAAAAACAAATGGCAGAAAATCATCAACATAATTTAGCTAAATTGAAGGATGCTATGGCGGGATTAACAGACTATCTAATTAAGATTTATCAACAATTGGGTATTACCGTTGAGCCTCGGATTCAAGAAGTAAAAGTTCATCATTGTGAAGTCAATTTGGAGACCGAGCATCCGGGACAAGTAGTTGGCTACCATGGTCGGCGAATAAATGCCATTGAGCAACTTGGCGTAGCTTTTTTAAACTACCATGGCGTTCGTGAAGTGGAATTAATTCTTAATACAGGCGATTATCGTGAAAAACGTCGGGCAACGTTGGATAAACTAATGGCGCGGAGCGTAACTCAAGTCATTGCCACAGGGCAAGCGGTCTTTTTGGATCCGATGCCAGCACGCGAACGTAAATATTTGCATAAACTAGCGGAGCAACATGCGGAAGTACGGACGTATTCGCATGGTCGGGAACCATTCCGGAGTATCGTGATTGCACCACAAAATTAGGTAAGTATTGACAATCGGAACCGGTAAATTTAAAATAACGGTGTTAATTAAATCGAGCTTGTTAGAGTAGTGAAAGTGCTTTGACCATCACCAACGGGAAATCGTTGTTGCTGGAAGGGCACTTTTTTTATTAAGTCAGAAAGGAAGGAAGACAGTGGCGAATTCAGAATTTGATACCATCACTGCAATCTCAACCCCGGTTGGGGAAGGTGGAATCTCAATTATTCGGGTTAGTGGTGAAGAAGCGATTCCGGTGGTGAAAAAGCTTTTTAAGGGAAAGGACTTAGCAAAAGTGGCTAGTCACACCATCAACTATGGACATATTATTGATCCCCAGACTAATCAAGAAGTGGATGAAGTCATGGTTTCCATAATGCGGGCACCTAAAACTTATACAAAGGAAGACGTTGTCGAGATTAATTGTCATGGTGGCTTACTAGCGACTAACCGAATTTTACAGTTAACGATTGGTGCTGGGGCACGGATGGCAGAACCAGGAGAATTTACTAAACGCGCCTTTTTGAATGGGCGACTGGACCTTTCACAGGCAGAGGCAGTGATGGATTTAATCCGTGCTAAGACCGATAAGTCAATGAAAGTGGCGTTAAACCAACTTGATGGGAATTTATCACACTTAATCAAACATCTGCGTAAGGACATTTTAGATGTGCTAGCGCAAGTGGAAGTTAACATTGATTATCCAGAATATGATGCGGTTGAAGAAATGACCAGCAAGCTTTTACGGGAAAAGGCAATTGAAATTCGCCAAAGAATCGAGGAGCTCCTTAAAACTGCTAAACAAGGGAAAGTTTTACGTGACGGTTTAGCAACCGCGATTATTGGTCGCCCTAATGTTGGAAAATCAAGTTTATTGAATTCATTGTTACATGAAGATAAGGCGATTGTAACCAATGTGGCCGGAACCACACGGGACGTGATTGAAGAATATGTCAACGTTAATGATGTACCACTCAAATTAATTGATACTGCAGGAATTCGGCACACTGACGATACAGTCGAGAAGATTGGGGTAGAAAGAAGTCGTCAGGCAATCGATACGGCAGACCTAATTTTGTTACTGATTGATAGTTCTCAACCGCTTACGGAAGAAGATCGGCAATTAATCGAACAAACTGCAAATAAGCCACGAATTATTATCTTTAATAAGAGTGATTTGCCAACGAAGGTTGATCAAGCTAAACTACAAACGCTTGTTGATGGCGATAAGGTAATCACGGCCTCGATGACTAAGCATGAGGGAATTAATGAATTAAGTGCTGCAATTAGTCATCTCTTCTTTAATGAAGGGATTGAAAGTAACCAAAATAATGTCATGGTTACGAATGCGCGGCATATTGGATTACTTCGTCAAGCAGATGAAGCCTTGGGCGATGTATTAAAGGGACTGGATGATGGAATGCCAGTTGATTTAGTTCAGATTGATATGACGCGGGCCTGGGATTTACTTGGTGAAATTACTGGTGACAGTTACCAAGATGAACTATTAGATCAATTGTTTAGTCAATTCTGTTTAGGAAAGTAGCAAGGAGATTAGCAATGAAAACAGGAGAAGCAGTTCAATATGACGGTGGCAATTATGATGTAATCGTGGTTGGTGCTGGCCATGCGGGATCAGAAGCGGCGTTAGCGGCGGCCCGGATGGGGAATAAAACATTATTAATTACAATTAGTTTGGAAATGGTGGCGTTCATGCCTTGTAACCCATCACTAGGGGGACCAGCAAAGGGAATTGTTGTCCGTGAAATTGATGCCCTTGGCGGTGAAATGGGCCACAACATTGATAAGACTTACATCCAAATGCGGATGCTTAATACTGGTAAGGGTCCTGCAGTGCGAGCACTACGGGCTCAAGCGGATAAGCATGCGTATCATCGGCAGATGAAACTAACGATTGAAAAAGAACCCAATTTGACGTTACGTCAAGGAACGGTTGACGATTTGATTGTTGAAGATGGGGTATGTAAAGGAGTCATTACCAATACTGGTGCTCGCTATGGAGCAAAAGCGGTTGTGTTAACTGTTGGGACAGCTGCGCGGGGCAAAATCATCATTGGTGAACTCCAGTATGAATCTGGTCCTAATAACTCCAAGAGTGCTACTAAGTTGTCTGAATGCTTGGAGCGTTTAGGCTTTGATCTAGAACGTTTCAAAACCGGGACCCCACCACGAATTAACGGAAACACAATCCATTATGATGAAACTGAAGAGCAACCTGGTGATGAAGAACCAAACCACTTCAGTTTTGATACCCCAGACAGTCAGTATTTAGCGTTATCAGATCAAATTTCTTGCTGGTTAACATATACTAACCTTCATACTCATGACCTCATTCGTGCTAACTTGGATCGTGCACCAATGTTTTCAGGAGTAATCAAGGGGGTTGGACCGCGTTATTGCCCATCAATTGAGGATAAGATTGTCCGGTTTGCTGACAAGGATCGTCACCAATTATTCTTGGAACCAGAAGGACGAGATACTGACGAATATTACGTTGATGGTCTCTCAACTTCCATGCCAGAAGAAATTCAGCAAAAAATGCTGCATTCTGTAAAGGGACTGGAAGATGCGCAACTAATGCGGCCTGGTTATGCGATCGAGTATGATGTGGTGGCACCATACCAATTACACCCGACATTGGAAACAAAGAAGATTAAGAACCTGTACACTGCGGGACAAACTAATGGGACATCCGGTTATGAAGAAGCCGCTGGGCAAGGTCTAATTGCCGGAATTAATGCTGGACGCCGTGCCCTAGGAAAGAGTCCGTTTGTGTTGAAACGCTCCGATGCCTACATTGGGGTCATGATTGATGACTTGGTTACCAAGGGTACCAAGGAACCCTATCGACTCTTAACTAGTCGGGCTGAATACCGTTTGATTTTACGGCACGATAATGCAGACTTTCGTTTAATGGAAAAGGGTCATGCAATCGGTCTTGTCAGTGATGAACGACTAGCCAAGATGGAAACGAAGAAGCAGCATGTTGCGGATGAAATTAAACGTTTGGAAAGCTTACGAATTAAGCCAAAGACGGCGGCTGATGAATTTATTCAAGCCAATGGTGATAATCCTTTGAAGGATTCTTTAACGGCGGCGGCATTGCTACGGCGACCATATGTAACTTATCAAAAACTATTAGAGTTTATTCCGGCACCAACTACTACCCTGGATCGTCAGGAAGCTGAACAAGTTGAAATTCAGATTAAGTATGCTGGCTATATTAAAAAAGAGGAAGTCAAGGTTAACCGCCTGAAGCGGATGGAAGCGAAAAAGATTCCGGCCAATATCGACTATGAAGCCATTGATGGATTAGCTACTGAAGGGCGTCAAAAGCTCGAAAAGATTCGCCCAGAAACACTCGCCCAAGCATCACGAATTAGTGGAGTCAACCCAGCTGACTTGGCGATTTTGAGTGTCTATATTCAACAAGGGCGGATTGCCAAGATCAATCCTGAAGAAAATTCTGAAAAATAATAAAAGTTCAGACAAGATAGTAGATATTTTAATTTAAAATGTACTATCATTAACCTGAATATTTATGTAATTCGGGGATGGAAGAATGAAAACATTACGGCAAATTTTTAGTTGGGTCATTCCGGTAGTCATTGGTCTAATCTTAGCTTTACTAATTCGGCAATTTTTATTTCAAAATGTCCGAGTTGATGGTCCGTCAATGCTGCCCAATTTGGTAAATAATGAACGGGTGTTTAGTTTTAAACAATCCAAAATTCACCGGGGGAGTGTAGTCGTCTTTAATGCGGATGGCGTGGATCCTCAAGTTTCTACTAAGACTGATTACGTTAAGCGGGTAATTGCAGTTCCCGGTGATACCGTTAAATCGCAAAATGGGAACTTGTATGTTAACGGCAAGAAAGCGAACCAGAGCTATATCAAGATGGACCAACGCAAAGCGGGGACTGGTAATTGGACCCTCAAGAGTATTTCTAAACAGAATAATTGGGTCCGGAATGCTGGCGCAACTAAGGTTCCGAAGGGCGAATATTTCGTGTTAGGAGATAACCGGACAGTTTCTAATGATAGTCGTTACTGGGGTTTTGTACCCAAGAATAAGGTTGATGGAGTAGTAAAGGTTGGTTTTTGGTCTAAGAATAAGACTCGTAAATCCAACGTTAACCAATTCTGGAAGCATTATTTTGCCAACTAAAATAAACGTCTTGACTGTAAAAAGTCAAGGCGTTTTATAATAGCTAATATTTTCAGGAGAGGGAAAACTTACATCAATTTAATTGGCTGATTTTTGATTTGTGGCTGGTAAATCGAAAATAGCGAAAGCACGCACTGGGAAGCCAGGCGCTTTTTCAGCTTTGGGAACGGAAATTAAAATTTCTGCTCCAGTTGCAGGTACTCGATCAAGGTTATCAAGGAGTTCTACCTGGTAGTGGCCGTGAGAAAGGACATAGTATTCACCAACGAGGCCGTCTTGTTGCTGAGTTGCAGTATCCGTATCAAAGGTTTCGTGACCATTAGCTGCCGCATGGCGAACTTCATAGATATATTTAAGCGCTTCTAAGGACCAGGCTGGATAATGATTTTGGCCAGTAGAGTCCGAATTAGCAAATTTTTCTTGAGATGGCCAGCGTTTACTCCAATCGGTTCGTAAAGCAACGAAAGCACCTTCTGGAATGTTACCGTGGGTCTTTTCCCATGCTTTGATGTCATTGACGGACAGACTAGCATCCGGACTTTTGGCAGCCTGCTGACTGAAATCAATGACCACCAGTGGTAAGACTAGATCTTTGAGGGGAAGGTCTTCAACATATCGATCATCGTCCTTATAAAAATGAACTGGCGGATCGATATGGGTACCATATTGACCAGGAAATGTGTATTCTTTGACGAAAAAGCCGTCAGAATGAGTAAAAATAGTTTTGAATTCTGCAGGATGAAATTGGGGAAAGCGCGGGCTATCAGGACCAAAGGTGTGCGTTAAGTCAACCCATTCCTTACTTTTAAGTTGGTTAAATAGTGCTTGAACGTTGTTACTCATTACGTTTCCTCCTTATTCAGCATTCCAAACATCAGCGGCAATTTCTTTAACGAATTTGATCTTATTCCATTGTTGCTCCACAGTTAAAATGTTTCCCTCTTCAGTTGAGGCAAACCCACATTGGGGACTGAGACACAGTTTATCTAATGGATGGAATTTAGCTGCTTCGTGAATTCGTTTGATAATGGTTTCGCGATCTTCTAGCTCACCGGATTTAGAGGTTACGAGGCCAAGGACCACGTACTTATCTTCAGGAACCTTAGCCAGTGGCTCAAAACCACCTGCCCGATCAGAATCATATTCGAGGTAGAAGGCTTGAACGTTTTCTTGAGCAAGGAGAGTATCAGCAACTGGTCCATATCCCCCAGCAGCAGCCCATGTTGAATGGTAGTTACCTCGGCAGACATGGGTATTAATGGTTAAGTCATCTGGTAGGTTCTCAATCGCAGCATTATTAACTTTCAAGAACCGTTCTTGAAGTTCCTTAAGTTGTGATGTGTCTGCATTTGGATCTTTCTTTTTCAGATTGGCAAAATTATTGACAGCGATACCCCAGGTACAGTCGTCAAGTTGTAAAGTCCGACAACCAGCTGCATACAAATCTTCGATTACTTGATGATAGGCAGCGGCAACGTCATGGTCAAGTTCATCAAGTGAGGTGTAAACATTCTTGACACTCGCTTGGTTTTCGGGCCGAATTAATTCTTCAAGAAATTGAGCTGGTGCGGGAATTGTTTGTTTAACTTGGATTCCAGCGGTAACATGATCTCGCACGAATTTAAAA
>CAMXWI010000018.1 GCA_947252915.1 uncultured Lactobacillus sp. | reverse complement strand
CTCCCACTAGCACTGGCCGTAGCTATCGCAATGAGCCTAATCTTGCCGCGCCAAGTTTATAAAATCTGTCAACCAATTGTGGAACTCCTAGTTGGAATTCCGTCCGTCGTTTATGGTTACGTTGGGCTCACGGTTGTGATTCCATTTTTGCAAAAAATGTTTGGTGGGACGGGCTTCGGAATTTTGGCAGCAATTGTGGTGCTTTTCTTAATGGTGCTGCCCACAATGACTTCGATGACCATTGACAGTCTAAACGCTGTTCCTAAGTCATACCGAATGGCTTCAGCCGGTCTTGGAGCGACTCGGTGGCAAACTATTTCCCGAATTATCTTACCTAGCGCAAAGGGCGGCATTCTAACTGCGATGATTTTCGGAATGGCACGGGCATTCGGTGAGGCGCTGGCTGTGCAAATGGTAATTGGTAATACGACCGTGATTCCCCACGGATTAACCGAGCCGGCGGCAACATTGACCAGTGTACTCACCACTGGAATTGGTAACACTGTGATGGGAACTACCGCGAACAATGCTCTGTGGTCGCTAGCCCTCATTTTATTAGTTCTCTCCCTGGCTTTTAACCTCCTGATTCACTTAGTTAACCGGAAAGGAGCACAGCATCCATGAGCCCCATTAAAATTGATCGAATTGCAACCGTCATTATTCTTGGTATCTCTACCCTCATTGGAGTCTTAATCTTATCCCTCCTTGGCTACCTACTAATCACTGGCTTACCAAATATTTCATGGCATTTTATTACCAGCCAAGCAGAATCCTTTAACCGCGGCGGTGGCATCCGTGATCAGCTTTTTAATTCCGTTTACCTCCTCTTTTTAACAATGATCGTTTCCGTCCCGCTGGCCCTGTGTGCCGCAATTTATTTGAGTGCATACGCTCCACAAAACTTATTTACGAGCTTAATTCGTCTAGCCATGGAAGTGCTTAGCTCTCTCCCATCAGTAGTAGTCGGCCTTTTTGGCTACTTAGTCTTTGTAATCCAGTGGGGTCTGGATTTCTCACTACTTGCTGGTGCGATGGCACTAACAATCTTAAATCTCCCCCTACTAACCAGGAGTTGCGAAAACGCCTTGCAACAAGTTCCATCCTTACAACGACAAGCTGGTCTGGGACTAGGAATGTCTAAATGGCGAGTAACTACCAAAATTGTTCTTCCGGCAGCATTACCTGGAATTATGACGGGAACCATTCTTAGTGCCGGACGAATTTTCGGTGAAGCTGCTGCCTTAATCTACACTTCCGGTCAAAGTTCATCCGTAATTAGTTACTCTAATTGGAGCCCATTTAGTCCGACTAGCTTTCTGAATCCACTCCGCCCCGCAGAAACTCTCGCTGTCCACATTTGGAAAGTTAATAACGAAGGATTAGTTCCTGATGCTCGAGCAATTTCAAATGGGGCAGTCGTAATCCTGCTACTAACGATTCTATTTTTTAACTTATTAGCCCGCTTTATCGCTCATCGACTTAGTCAACGACAAGGATTAATCAAATAGAGGAGGATAATCAATGACTACCATTTCAAATTCCGCAATTTCTGTTGAGGCACTCGGCGTTGCTTATGGCAATCATTCGGTGATTGAAAATATCTCAATGAAATTCCCCAAAAATCAAATTACTGCTTTGATTGGTGCTTCTGGTTCTGGTAAATCTACGCTCCTCCGTAGCCTTAATCGGATGAACGATGGTCTAGCAACGGTTACCGGTAAAATCCACTTCCATGATGTCGATATTAATCACCCCAAAGTAAATATCTATCGGGTTCGACAACAAATTGGGATGGTCTTTCAGCAACCAACTCCCTTTCCCCTATCAATTTTCGATAATGTTGTGTATGGACTACGCTTAGCTGGGGCTAAAGATCGAAAATTATTAGCAGAACGTGCTGAAACAAGTCTGAAGCAGGCTGCCTTATGGGATGAAGTCAAAGATTCCCTCAAGAAAAGTGCTCTAGCCTTATCTGGTGGTCAGCAACAACGACTTTGTATTGCGCGCACTCTCGCCGTTGAACCGGAAATTATCCTCATGGATGAACCAACTAGTGCATTGGATCCCATCTCGACAACCCAAATTGAAGACACCCTTGTGCAACTTAAAGAGCGTTTCACCATTATTATGGTAACTCACAACATGCAGCAGGCATCGCGTTCTGCTGATTGGACCGCCTTCTTGCACCAAGGTGAATTAATTGAATATAATCAAACTGCAGATATTTTCATGAACCCTCAGAAAAAACAGACCGCTGATTATCTAAGCGGTAAATTTGGTTAGGAGGACTGCCCATGAGCGAGATTTTTAACGATGAATTAAAACGATTACGTAGCCATTTTATGGAAATGGGGATTGACGCAAGTGAACAAATCTACCAAGCTACACAAGCATTTACCAACCACGATCCAGAACTAGCTAAACAGGTTTTGTCTGGTGATTCGCACATTAACACTGATGAGGTTAATTTAGAAAAACAGGCTTTAAAACTAATGGCATTACAACAACCAGTTGCTGCAGACTTCCGTAAAATTATTAGTATTCTCAAAGCTAGTACTGACATCGAACGAATTGGTGATTATGCTTCGCACATTGCCCAATGTACTGTCCGGATGGCCGATCATTATCAAGATCAAGCAATTCAAGATAATATTCAACAAATGATGATGATCGTCCGTAAAATGCTTGAACAAATCATGGATGCCTACGTTTTTACTGACGAGAAAACAGCCTATAAAGTTGCGAACGAAGATTTAAAAGTCGACGTTCTCTACGTTGAACAGCAGCAACAGATCATTAGTGCTTTAAAAGCCAGCAATGACCACGTCACTTCATACGAAACCTACCTCAATGTGATTCGCTACTTAGAACGTGCGGGTGATCACATTGTGAACCTGGCCGAATGGATTATTTACAGCGGATCAGGAGAACTCGTCGAACTGAATCCTGGCAAAGCCGACCACCATCTTGTGGAACGTAAACTGCACAAACATCATACTAACTAAAAAATAGCTTCAGTGCTCGGCAATGCCGAACTCTGAAGCTATTTTTGGAGAGTATCAATATGGATATAGAAGAGTACTAATTTTCGTCTAATGCAGTCGCGTTTCCGCGAACCCGGAAGAAGTGGAATACTAATCCGAGAACCAAACCAACCAATGCTGGTACTAGCCACGAGAGACCTAAACTAGCAAGTGGCAAATGACTCCGCACTGCAGCAACTGCAGTCCCAAAAGCACTCGCGCTAACCACTTTCGGGAAAGATACTACCATGTCACCAAGCGCTGGAACAACGGTGAACAAAACAACAAATAAGTAAACAACCCCGTCGCGGTTAAACATTGGTGAAAATACTGACAAGAGGATTAATACCAAACATAGTGGGTAAAGGAACATCAACATTGGTGTTGACCAGGCGATGATTGTATCCAAACCAAAGTTAGCAGCTAAGAATGAAGCTAACGTGGTTAAAGCTAACCATGTGTGGTAAGAAACCTTTGGAAAGTGCTTATGGAAATCTTGTGCAAAAGCTGCTACTAATCCAACGGCAGTGGTCAAACAAGTTACGGTGATCAATACAGCCAGAACTGCTTGACCAAAGGCACCACCATAGTAGCTAACAACTTGGTTAAATGCGACTCCACCATCAGCAGAAAGTTTAAAGTGACCAAGGGACATTGCACCAACCACGATTAATAATACGTAGATAAAGGCCACCATACTCATAGAGACTAACCCTGCTTTACCAACAACCTTTGCCACATCTGATTCACGTTTTTGGCCCATTTGCCGAACCGCGTGCACAACGGTTACCCCAAAGGCAAGACCGGCAGGAGCATCCATCGTGTTGTATCCTTGCAAGAAGCCATTAACAAATGAAGAATGAAGGTAAGCTGATGTTGCGGGCGCTGACATTGGATTACCCATTGGCCGTAAAAAGGCAACTAAAAACATTAAGAATAATAATGCCAAGAACATTGGGTTTAAAACCTTCCCAACGTTAGAAAGGATATCATTTTCGCGGTATGAGAACGCAAATGCTAACGCGAAGAAAACGGCTGAAAAAACTAAAAGTGCGACTTGATGGTCAGCTTTAGGAACAAATGGGGCAACACCAACTGTAAAGGAAACTGACGCCGTCCGCGGTGTCCCAAAGAGTGGACCGATGGTTGCGTGAATCAAAACCATGAAAACTAGTGCAAAGCCAACCCCCAACGGGCGACCAACATCAAAAACCCCTTCAGCACGGGTGACTGCAATCGCCATAACTGATAGCAGTGGTAAAAGAACCCCGGTCAGTAAGAAACCAACCGTAGCCAAAACCCAGTGGCCACCGGCTAATTGTCCTAAATGAAGTGGAAAAATTAAGTTCCCTGCCCCAAAGAACAAACCAAATAGTAATGAACTAACGACCAGATATTCCTTTGTGGTTAGTTTACGTGACGCTAAATCATTCATAATTCTCCCTCCAATATCATTGCGAATGAGTTAACATCGAGCCCAATAAAAAAAGTCCCTTGACTGATCAATAACCAGTCAAGGGACGCCATGCGCGGTACCACCCTCGGTTTATACTAATATTGCTATTAGTACCTCAATACGTACAGCAAAACTGCGATACGCTGACGCTGTAATGGGTGTCATACCACTGTACCTTGGACAGTACAGACTCGAAAGTGATTTTCACGCTTTCTAGATTCGTTCCCCTCTCACCAAACAGGATTCGCTTTCGATTAGAAATCGCTACTCTTCTTTCTCATTGTGCTCGAATAATTAATTTATGAGTATATTCTAATTAAACTTCAATCTTTCGTCAAGGCTTTTTTCATAATTTTCTGGAATTAATTTGTCTTTCCATTTTTCATAAAGGATGGACACCAGAATTATGCTAGAATGATACACATTATAGACATCCAATAAAGGAGAATTAATCATGGTTGAACGAACCCATCATCATTATCAACATCCGGTCGATGTTAAAGTTGGTGATCGTTTCCCACTAACCATTAAAAAGCTGGGAGTGGAGGGTCAAGGAATTGGCTATTTTAAACACAAGGTTTGTTTTGTTCCTGGTGCACTGCCAAATGAAGTCGTGGTTGCCGAAGTCACAAAAGTTCACGAAAAGTATCTCGAAGCGGCTATCCATCGTCTGAAAAAAACTAGCTCAGACCGGGTCATTCCGCGGGATGACTATGCATTGGACGCTGGTGGCTTTGAATTTGAAAACTTAGCCTATCCGGCACAACTACAATTCAAACGGCAAATGGTAATTGAAAGTTTAGCTAAATTTAAGCCTCGTGGTTACCGTCACTACGAAGTTTGTCCAACCATTGGCTCTGAAAAACAATATGGTTACCGTAATAAGGCGCAGTTCCAAATTCGCCAGCAAAATGGGAAAGTCGTTGCTGGACTTTATCGTTCTGGATCCCATGAGGTTGTTGATATGCAAGAATGTGCTGTTCAAATGCCAGGGATCATGAAAGTAATGCGCGCCCTCGTTGATAAAATAGCGCAATTAGGAATCCCGTTGTATGACGAAAGCAATCATAGCGGAATTTTAAAAACCATTGCCGTTCGTGAATCTGCAACAACTCACCAAATTCAAGTAACCTTCATTACTAATAGTCCTAAATTACTTAAAAAACATCAACTACTGACTTTCATTGCGGAAAAATTACCGTCCGTAGCTTCTGTAATGCAAAATATAAATCCCGGGGATACCCCACTAGTTTGGGGAACTGAAACTATCCACCTCGCTGGTGATTCTTACATTACTGACAGTCTGATGGGATTAGACTTCCACCTTTCCGCACGTTCTTTTCTCCAACTCAATCCATACCAAACCGAAACCCTATACGAAGAAGCTGCTAAGGCGATGGAATTAACCAGCACAGATACCCTAATTGATGCATACGCAGGAATTGGAACGATCGGCTTGGCCCTTGCTAACCGTGTTAAAGAAGTCCGTGGAATGGAAATTATTCCGGAAGCTGTCACTGATGCAAATCAGAATGCCGCCTTAAACAACATCACTAACGCTAAGTACGAAACTGGATCTGCTGAAGAATTATTACCAAAATGGCGAGCTGAAGGTCTCCATTTTGATGCGTTAGTAGTTGATCCTCCTCGGACCGGTCTAGATAACAAATTAATCCAGCAAGTTTTGCAAGAAAAGCCAACGAAGTTTGCGTATATTTCCTGTAATATGGCATCACTTGCCCGAAACCTGGCCCGTTTGGTTCCTACCTACCGAGTTGATTACATCCAACCAATCGATATGATGCCCCAAACACCACGATGTGAAGCAGTTGTTAAATTAAGCTTAAACTAATAAAAAGGCGGGTTCCAAATGGAACTCGCCTTTTATTTCCCAGGAAATATTAATCAAAGTAATGTTTAATAATTTCCTGATACGCTTTAATCGTTGCTAAATAACTTGAAATTGTTGTGTACTCATTAATTTGGTGGGCAATGTTCCAATCATCTGCTCCTAACACGATTACTGGGAGATCTTGATTATGCTTAACAAAGACACTCGCATCTGTTGCACCATTAATCGTCTTTAATTCTGGTGTCCCGTGATTTGGCACTTCTTGATAAGCCCGTTGCGTTGCTTGAAGTGCACGTTGAACAAATTTACCTGACGGATCAGAAGCTACTGGACGGAAATTATGAATCAATTCTAATGATAACCGACCTTTTCCTTCTTGATTGACTTCACTAATTGCTTCGTGAAGCCGTTCAATTACTTGATCATTATTAAAAGCCTTAGTAGGTCGAATGTTTCCCTTAAGAGCTGCCGCATCCGGAATAGTATTGACCTGATCACCACCGTCAATCACCGTCACACTATGTTTGACAGTTCCTAAATATGGATCCACGGGAGTATCGTTAAACAAATCGCGTTCTTTTACGCAGAAATCAACTAATGCATCAATGGCGTTGACACCATTTTCCGGCTGACTAGAATGAACAGATTTACCAGTACTCGATACTCGATAGTTCATACTACCTGAGTGTGCGTACACAACGTTACCGCTTGTTGGCTCACCCACAAGTAAACCAACTAAATCGTTTGCAACCCCAGCAGCTTCTAAACGGTTAGCACCGGGAGTCCCGTATTCTTCACCCGCTGTCGCAATAAATCTAACGTGACCAGCTGGTAGTGCATCCGCATCATGCAATTCAATCAATGCGATCACTTCAGCAGCAAGCCCACTTTTCATATCAGCAGCACCGCGACCATACAAGCGATCCCCATCACGAACGGGAGTAAATGGACCGTGCTGCCATTTATTTTCATCACCAGTTGCTACAGTATCCATGTGACCAGTTACTCCAAAAACATCATCGCCAGAACCAAAGTCAGCAATTAAATTGGCACGATGGTCACCGAATAGATCAATTTTCGTTTTAATGCCATGGCGGTCAAAGAGCTGTTGTAAATACTTTGCAACCTCTTCTTCATTACCATTAACGGAATTAATTTTGATCAGATCTTCCAGTACTCGAACTTGTTCATCTTTCTCCATACCTCTGCCTTCTTTACTTAGCGACTTTGGTGATTTAAGCGTTGTGCTAACCAATCACCAACTAATTGAATAATGACCACTAATAGTAAAACTAAAATCGTTGCGACAATGGTTACATCATTATTAAACCGGTTGTACCCGTATGCAATGGCAGTATTACCAAGCCCACCTGCACCAATTGCTCCAGCCATCGCAGTTAACCCAACCAAACTAATCAAAGTTACAGTTGAGACCCGAACTAACTCAGAACGCGCTTCACGAAGATAGACATCAAAGATTATATCGCGATTAGTTGCGCCAAGCGCTTCCGCCGCTTCAATCTTACCTTCATTCACACTTTCTAAAGCCACTTGAACCTGACGTGCATAGAAGGGGAAAACCCCAAGAGATAATGGCACAAGTGCTGCAGTTGTCCCAATTTGAGTTCCGACAATTAATTGGGTAAACGGTGCGATAAACGCTAATAAGATAATAAATGGTACAGCCCGGAAGAGTGAAACCACTTTATCACAAAAGCCAAACCAGAATCGATTTTCCAGAATACCGCCAGGTTTAGTAATCACCAAAACGACGCCAAAAATCAATCCAAGAATCCCACCAAAAATTGCTGGCCAAAAGGTCATGTAAATAGTTTGCCAGATGGAAGTTCTCCAACCGGTATCGCCACCCCAGCCAAGATTAGCAACATTCGGTAAATATTTTGCTAATAAACTAGTCATTCCAAATCCCCCGATCATCAATCTTTGTTACTTCAACATCTTTTCCTTTCAAGAGGTCAACCACACTGTCTAATTCTTTTTGATCACCCTTGACCAGAATAAACATTGTTCCAACTGGTTCATCTCCAAGTACTTCAATATTTCCGTACAGCATTGAGACATCAACCCCCAATTGCTTATACATGTCCAGAATGATTGATTTAGTAACGTTAGCCGCACTAAAGACAACTTGGAAGAGTTGTTCATTTGGTGCTAAATGACCAAGATCAAAGGCCCGAAGTGTTTCAATTGCGGCCAGTGAACCACCAACAAATTGACGGGTGAGTTCCTCCTTTGGACGCAGGTAAACATCACGTAAGTTTCCCTGTTCCACGATGATCCCATGTTGCATTACCGCAATCTTATTGGCAACTCGCTTCACTGCATCCATTTCATGAGTAATCAAAACCACTGTTAACCCCAACTTTTTATTGAGATCCTTTAGTAGATCAAGAATTTGGTTCGTGTTTCGTGGGTCTAGTGCCGAAGTGGCTTCGTCTGAAATTAAAATTTCTGGATCATTGGCTAATGCCCGGGCAATCGCCACCCGTTGCTGCTCCCCACCAGATAGCTGGACAGGATACGCGTTGGCCTTATCCTTTAAGCCTACTAAATCGAGTAGTTTTAGGACTTTTTCTTCAGCTTCATCATCAGAAATAGAGGAATGTTTTAAGGCAAACAACACGTTTTCGGCAACCGTTGTTTCATTCAATAAGTTAAAATGTTGGAAAATCATTCCAATATTACGGCGCTTTTCCTGAAGCTCTTTATTATCAACTTGTTGTTGACCATCTTTGAAAAGGACTGTACCAGCAACGGTAACTGAACCAGCCGTTGGCTTTTGTAAAAGGTTAATTGTCCGCACAAGGGTTGATTTACCAGCGCCAGAATAGCCGACTACTCCATAAATATCGCCCTTTTCAACTTTCAAATTAACGTTTTGTACTGCCTTAACATCCGTCCCCTTTTTTTGATGGAAGGTCACGCTGAGGTTGTCTAAATCAATGATGTTCGCCATATTCTACCTCTCCTTGCTAATTAGTTTAATTTCAAGTCCCATGCGGTCTTTTCAGTATCACCGTAGTACTTTTGGTAAAGCTTCTTAACTTGTGGAGTTTGGAAAGCCTTCACAACATCCTTGTAAGCTTGTTTATTTGCATCAGACTTCTTCGCTGCAATAATGTTAATCCATTGTTCAGAATCCTTGTTAAGTGGTTCAACGTAGATGGTTTCCTTCTTAGTTAAGCCAGCCGGTGCAGCATAAGTATTGTTAACAACCGCTGCATCCACATCGTTTAATGACCGCGCAGTTTGTTCAGCACCAAGTTCCTTAATCTTAAGGTTCTTCGTGTTTTTATCAATATCAGCAACCGTTGCTAATTTACCGGTTCCCTTCTTGAAGGTGATCAATCCAGCGTTCTTTAATACATACAATGCCCGACTTTCATTAGAAGCATCGTTTGGCACGGCGATTGTTGCACCATTTGGCAAATCCTTAATGCTGTTGTACTTCTTTGAGTAAAGACGAATTGGTGCAATAACCGTCCGTCCAATTGAAACCATTTGACCGTGATTAGCTTTATTCCAAGCGTTTAAGAACGCGGTATGTTGAAAGGCGTTTAAATCAATGTCGCCATTTTGGACCGCTTTGTTTGGCTGATTATAGTCAGAGAAATTCTTAACCTTAACCGTTACGCCATACTTTTTCTTGGCCGTCTTGTTAACTTCATCCCAAATCTTTTGTTGTTGGTTCGTTAAACCAACAACCCCAACCGTTACCGTCTTCGCTTGTTGCTGGCGATGGTGAGCAAAGCCGGCAATTCCACCAATTAAAACAATCGCAACAATAATAATGGTCCAAATTAATCCAGTGTGTTTTCTTCTCTTCATAATCAAAATCTCCCTCTCAATATAATTTCAAATTATTTAATCAATTAATCTAAAGCATGATGAACAAAAAAATCGTCCCTTATCTACTGTCTCTTATACACATCTCCGAGCCCACGAGACG
>CAMXWI010000017.1 GCA_947252915.1 uncultured Lactobacillus sp. | reverse complement strand
ACTTACCAGCCCCATTTTGGCCAACCACTCCCATATGTTCGCCCTTTTCGAGCTGAAAACTGGCATTTTCATATAGCTTTTTATCCGCAAAACTCATCGTCAGTCCCGAAACATCTAAAACGGCCATCTATTTTCATCTCCGTATAATTTAATCAAATACTGTTAATCATAACAATTTACGATAAAGAAGACAACAAAAACGTTTGAGAAGTGCTAAGATAGAAGTTAGAACGTTTAGCAATGTATAAATCAAGGAGGGACTCACGGTGCGCATGTTGATTATTAACGGCAGCCCACTCAAAGATGGGGCGGTCCGAGCAATTACCAATCGGTTTAGTGCTGGGGCGCAAGAAGCAGGACATGAAGTGATCCAATTTAATGCTGGTAGCGATCCTTTGCCCATGCTCCACGTTGATCACGAGCAAAATTTTCAGTTAACCAACCAACGATTAAGTGAATTAAAAGAGCAAATGATGAAAGCTGATACCATCGTCTTTACCACGCCCCTCTACTTTTTCGGGATGTCGGCCCAAATGAAAACCGTTATCGACTATATGCAATTTTGGACCAAAGAGCTGCGCAAAGAAAAGACGGCTGTCTTGATTGCGGTCGCAGAAACCGATAACTTTGATAATATCAAATCTGAATTCAAAGAAATCTTCGACGATCTTGGCTGGCGTTTCGGTGGTCAGGTTTTGGCCGGTAAAGTGACGGGGCCCGATCACTTACGCTTCTATCCAGAAGTCGCCTATGAATTAGGAAAATCACTCTAAAGGGTTGACAGACGTAAATCGTTTCGTTATGATAATGACAACTTAATTAAAAAAATGATTAGAAAAGATGAGTAATCACTAATTTCTGGCAAAGAGAGTCGTGGTTTGCTGAAAAACGATCCTGAAATGGTTGATGAAGATGGTCTTGTGAAAATCTAACTAACGAGCATTAGTAAGTTGGTTACGGGGTGGCAACCGTTATTCAGAGCTGCGGTTTACTGTTTGAGCTGATTGATTTGGTGACAAATAATGAACCGACTGAGGGTATCTTGAGATACTGAATTAGGGTGGTAACACGTTACAGACGTCCCATAGAATAAGCATAGCTGTTCTCTGGGACGTTTTTCTTTTCTAATCAAGGAGGAATTCTTATGAAAAAACGTCATTCTGGGATTATTACATTAATCATTATCGCTATTATTGTTATTGGTGGAGTCATTGGCTTTATTCACCACCGGACTACCCAGCAAAATAAAGTGGTTCGGTTAGGATTAGTCGGTACGGATTCACAACCAGTTTGGAATAACGTCCGTAAACGATTAAAGAAGCAAGGCATTACCATTCAGTACGTCACTTTTAATGACTATGTCCAACCCGACGTGGCGCTAAAAGAAGGTAAAATTGATATGCATTCTTGTCTCACCCGCTACTACTTTGATTCCTACAACAAAAAGGAAAATGCCCACCTCACTTCCATCGGCAATACCGTTATTTCACCACTGGGCGTTTATTCAAAAAAATTCCAAAGCATTAAGGACCTCCCCAACGGTGCCACAATTGCGATTCCTAACGAACCAACTACGCTCGGTCGTGGTTTAAATGTCCTGCAATCCGCCGGTTTGATCAAAGTTAAAAAGGGTTCTGGAATTAAACCATCATTGAACGATATTACAGATAACCCCAAAAATTTGAAATTTAAGGAAGTTGACCCGGCTACTGCAGCCCGTGCACTAAATTCTGTTGATGCTTCAATCATTAACGGGAATTACGCCGAAGCCGCTAATCTGAATCCAAAGAAGGATTCTATCTACCTCGAACCAGTTAACAAACAGGCCAAGCCATACGTAAATATCATTGCGGTTCAAGAAAAGAACAAGAATAACAAAGTCTACAAAAAAGTTGTCGCTGCTTACCAAACTGAGGAAACTAAGCAAGCCATCGAAAAAACCTACAAGGGTTCTGAAGTTGCTGCTTGGCCAATCTTTGGTAAAAATTAAGGAGGAATGAACAATGAGTTTAGATACTGCAATTTTTGCTGGTGGTTGTTTTTGGTGCATGGTCGAACCATTCGATACCCATCCGGGAATTGAAAAAGTTGAATCCGGCTATACTGGCGGTCACATCGCCAACCCGACTTATGAACAGGTTAAATCTGGCACGACTGGTCATACTGAAGCGGTAAAAATTACTTTTGATCCCCAGGTAATTTCCTACCAAGAATTGGTGGAAATTTATTGGCACCAAACTGATCCCACCGATGCCAGCGGTCAGTTTCAGGACCGGGGAGATAACTACCGACCCGTCATCTTTGTTAAAGATGACCAGCAACGTCAAATCGCGGAAGCATCTAAGCAAAAGCTTCAAGACAGTGGCCTGTTTGATGAACCGATCGTCACGCAAATTGAAGATGCACAACCATTTTATCTAGCTGAAGATTACCATCAGGACTTTTACAAGAAAAATCCGGACGTTTATGCCGCCCAAGAAGCGGGTGGTCGCGAACAATTTAAAGATCAACATTGGAATAAGTAAGAAATGCGGGCGAGAGTGCAATCATCACACTCTCGCCCGCTTTACTGATAATATTACTGATCATTTTGCATTAAAATTTCTTGAACCGCATGCCACGACAGCGTCGCACACTTAATCCGCGCCGGAAATTCTGCGACGGTCCCCATCACTGCAGCGTCGCCCAACTTCCTTTGCATTGTTGGCGAAATTTCTTTTCCCATGCACAAATCTAAAAACGCTTGAATTAATCGTTGCGCTTCGTCCACGCTTCGTCCAGTCAATTCATCCGTCATCATACTAGCAGCTGCTTGTGAAATCGTACATCCTTGGCCATTAAAACAAACCTTTTGTAACTGGCCGTTTTGAATTTGCACGGCCACATTTACCGTGTCCCCACACGTTGGATTATGAAGGGTCTTTTGGTGACTCCCTTCTGGCAGGTGAATAGCATAATGGTGTGGTTGCTTGGCATGTTCTAGCACCAACGTTTTATATAAAAATCCTAATTTAGCTAAGCCCATTTTGAAAAAACTCCCTTACCGCCACGAGGGCATCCAAGAACCGCTGACATTCATCAATTGTATTGTAAAAGGCAACACTAGCGCGAACCGTTGCGTTAACCCCGAGCGTATGCATCAACGGTTGCGCGCAATGGTGACCAGCCCGTACAGCGACCCCTTCCATATCCAGTCCAGTTGCAACATCATGGGGATGGAGCCCGCTAAGATTAAAAGCAAACACTCCCGTGTGCTCTTGTTGCGTTCCATATAATGTTACACCATCAACTTCACGAAGCCGTGGTAAAAGGTAGTTAGCCAGCCCCTGCTCTTGTTGTTCAATCGCCGAAAAGCCAATTTGCTTTAAATAATCAATCGCTGCCCCGAGACCGATTACCCCACTAATATTGGGGGTTCCAGCTTCAAACCCCAGTGGTGCACGCTTGAAAGTCGTCTTCGTGCGGGTAACATCTTCGATCATTTCGCCTCCAAACTGCACTGGACACGTCATCTGAAGGACATCGCTACGGCCGTATAGAACCCCAATGCCAGTGGGTGCTAACATTTTATGACCAGAAAATGCAATGAAATCAGCATCCCACTTCTGCACATCAACTGGTCGATGACCTACTAGCTGAGCAGCATCCACTACAAAAAAAGCCTGGACCTGATGAGCTAAATTTGCTAATTTGCGAATAGGTGTCAACGTCCCGAGTACGTTAGAAGCAGCCGTCACCGCCACAATTTTCGTTCGTGACGTAATTTGTTCCGCCGCGCTTTTCAAGGATAATTTCTGTTCGGCATCTAATTCAATAAACTTGAGTTGTGCCCCAGTGCGCATTGCCAATTCTTGCCACGGTACAAGATTACTATGGTGCTCCATTGCCGTCACAACAATTTCATCGCCCGCTTCAACAACCTGATCGCCGAAGCCACGCGCAATCACGTTTAGGCTCTCTGTTGTTGATCTGGTAAAAATAATATCTTTTGCCGCTTGGGCATTGATAAAGCGCGCTACTTTTTGTCGGACCTGTTCATAATGTTCTGTAGCACGTTCTGCTAGCGTATGAACACCCCGGTGCACATTAGCGTTTTCTGTTAAGTAGTAATTACGAACTGCATCAAGAACTGGCAGTGGCGTTTGTGAAGTGGCTGCATTATCAAAATAGATTAATGGTTCCCCATTGACCCGTTGATTTAAAATAGGAAAATCTTTGCGGACCGTTTGCACATCCATTTTATATCCCTTCTTAACTACTTATGATGACGATTTTTGCGGTAACTCCAAACTGTTCCAATTAAGAAACAGACAATTACAATAATCACGTAAATCCAAATCATGATTTTTCCTCCTAAACAAAAAAGAGGTTTGAAACCTCGATGATCAAACCTCTTTATTATATCATTTTTATCCATCCAGATTAGTGTTCTTGAACTTGGTCTGGGTGAGCTTGTTCCCAACGGTGTTCGCTGAAGAAGTAGATCGCAATCAAAGCGAAACATACTGCTGGAACAACGAAGGAAAGTTGCATTGAACCAGAAAGGTCAGATACCCGCCCCATCAGTAATGGAACTAATGAACCACCGATCAAGGACATAACCATGAAGGCACCACCAGTTTCGGTGTACTTCTTTTCGTGAACTTGATCCAAACCGTGAGCGTAAATCGTTGGCCAGAATGGTCCAAAGAAGAAGTCACTCATTACGGCACCCCAAATAGCAGCAGTTCCATGGTAAGTAAAGGCGAAGACCAGACTCAATGTCCCAAGAATACCGTACCAAGTCATAACCTTGGTAATTGAGAAGCGGTGCATTAACCAAGTAGCAGGTAGCTTACCAATAAAGAAGGCAGCGTAACCAATAATCATGTAGTTAGTAGCCGCGTGGTCAGTAATGCCTGGGATAATCCGTAAAGCAAAACGAATCGTAAATGACCAAACACAAGTCTGCATTCCGGCGTAAAGGAATTGTGCCCCAACCGCCTTCATGAAGCGCTTGTTATGAATTAAGTAGCCAACTGATTCACCAGTTGATGGCTTCTTTTCTTCAACCCCTTGGGCATCCTTCTTTGGTGCAGCCTTGGAGTATGGCATCTTAGTAATGGCAATTAAAATAAAGAGAATAATTAAGGCAACTAAGATGTACTTGTATGGCTTCAAAGTTAATTGAAGAACTTCTTTGTTGTATGCCAACTTTTCAGCAGCACTCATTCCCTTAACTTCGTCTTCCATGTTACCGTGGCCGGCAAAGACTAAGTACTTACCTAACACAATCCCAGTGATGTTACCAATTGGAATTAATAATTGGGAAATGTTAATCCGCAGGTTTGCAGTACTCTTTGGCCCGATCATTGTGGAATAAGTATCACATGAAGTTTCCAGGAAACTTAAACCAATGGCGATAACGAAAACCGCACCTAAGAACATTCCATAAGTAGCCATGTGAGATGCAGGGAAGAACAAGGCACAACCGATAATAAAGAATGTTAAACCAGTTAAAATAGCAAATTTATATGTGTTCTTCCGAATGATGGCTGCAGCTGGCAATGCCAGTAAGAAGTAACCACCGTAGAAGGCAAATTGAACAAGTGCTGTAGCAGTATCATTCAAAGTAAAGACCGTCTTAAACTGGGTAATTAAAATATCGTTTAAGGCTGCGGCCATTGCCCAGAATGGAAAAACTAAAGTAACTAAAATGTATTGCCAAATTGGCGTTTTGCTAAGGTAACCATCGGGATATTGAACCCATGATTGCTTTTTTGTACTATCCATTATTAAACCTCTTTCTAATTAAGCTTTAGAATGTTACACCAGATTCAAGAATAATGTTGGAGTATGGCGTCATTTCACCAGTCCGAATAAAGGCGTGGGTCTTGGCCAAGTTCTTCTTTAAGTCCGCGTGGGGCATAAATTCAATTTCAACATCTGGCAATGCCTTTTTGATGTTTTCCAATTGTTCAGGGTTTTGATCCTTAATTTCGTCCGCTAAGTAAATCTTTTGGACCTTCATTTCCTTCAAAACATTCTTGAGAACATCCATGAAGCTTGGTAATTCTTTATCAACACAAAGGTCAATCTTCTTTGTACCCATTGGTACTGGCATTCCGGCATCACCGATTGAAAGCCAATCCATGTGACCCATTCCAGCAACAACTGATGCAACTTCTGAATTTAAAATTCCTGTTTTTTTCATTTTAATATTCCCCTTTCGTAGTATTCTACTTGCCACTTTCGGCTAAGGCTGCTTTAACTTCATCGTAGGTTGGAATTGAAGGTGCAGCCCCCATCTTTTGAACAGTAAGACTAGAAGCCCGTTGCGCGTATACCAAGGCATCCGCAATATTACTCAAGTCCTTCTTCAATTGTGAAGTCAATGCGCCGATGAAAGTATCCCCAGCAGCAGTGGTATCAACTGGCTTAACTTTGAACGCTGGAACCAAGCCATGATCATTTGGTGTGGAGTAGAAGACCCCTTTTGAACCTAATGTGATCAGCAGGTTCGGTACGCCCTTAGCTTTGAAGTATTCAGCCGTCTTGATCATGGAATCTTCATCGGTAATCTCGATCCCCGTGAGTAAAGCACTTTCCGTTTCGTTTGGTGCAATCACATCAGTGTACTTCAACAATTCTGGATCAATATCCTTGGCTGGTGCGGGGTTCAAAATGGTGGTTACGCCATTTTCCTTTGCCCGCTTAAAGGCTTCAGCAGAAACTTTTTGTGGTGTTTCAAATTGAGTAATGATGAAATCAATTTCTTTAAATAAATCATCAGTGTTCTTCAAAACATCCGTTGTCATAGCTTGGTTAGCACCACCGTATACCATGATGTCATTTTGGCCTTCAGCATCCAAAGTGATCATCGCAGTCCCGGTACCATGCATCTTGTCAATGCCAACAAACTTCGTGTCAATACCATCTTCTTGCATTGATTCACGCATAAATTGGCCTTCTTGGTCAGCGCCAACCATGCCGATGTGATAAGTCTTAGCACCAGACCGTGCACAGGCAACTGATTGGTTAGCACCCTTTCCACCAGGAGCTGAGGACTTATCCTTAGCTTGTAAAGTTTCTCCAGGTTGTGGGAAGCGATCCATGTGGTAAGTAGTATCAACATTAATACTACCCAGAACAGCAATCTTGTTTGACATTCTGTCATCCTCCTTGTTCAGTAAAATCACGTAAACCGTTTTACATTTTCTTAACGATCATAATTTACCATACCAAGAAATCGTTTGCAAGCGCATTCCGTCAACAAGTTTAACGTTTTAACAATGAAAACATCATGAAAACGTATACGCTCGGCCTTTCACATTCCTCAAAATTTTTTAAAATTTTTTCTGTAGATGTTTCGAACATTTGCAAACGCATTCAATAAAATCAGTGAATTGAAATCGGTTTGCTTGTGAAAGTTAACACCAATTCACCTCTAAAAAAAGAGAAGCACGTTCGCTATTGTTGTGCTTCTCTTTAAAACAACGTTATGCACCAACTAATTCATCGGTGACGTCGATTCCCAACTTCCGTTGCAAAGCTGGTAATTCCTTGGCAGTCGGGTATGAGGTTTGACTACCGGCACGAGTGACCGTAACGGCAGCATATGCGTTCGCATGCTTGAGTGCCGTGCTGATATCTTCACCTTGTGTGTAGTAGTGGGAGAAGGCACCAACAAACGAGTCACCTGCACCAATTGAATCTACTGCATCCACTTTGTATGACGGAATCAATTCTTCATGATCCTTGCTTACCCAGAGTGCGCCCCGGGAACCAATTGTAACAATCACGTTTTTAACTCCCAGATCAACGAGCTTATGAGCGGCCGCCTTAATTTGATCAATTGTATCAATTGGCATCTTGGTCAAACGGCCTAATTCCGTTTCATTTGGTGAATAGAACTCACACATTGCCACATGCTGAATGTCAATATGGTCATTAGCCGGTGCTGGGTTGAGCATTACTGGTACCCCATATTCATGCGCTATTTCAATTGCCCGGTAGTCAGTTTCAAGTGAAATTTCTTGTTGGAGAACAATCAACTTCGAATTTTTAATAATATCGCGGTAGTCTTCCAGCACATCTGGTGTCAATTCACTATTGGCACCTTGCACAATAATAATGCTGTTCATGTTCCCTTGAATGAAGCACGGCGCAACCCCGTTACTCTTTTTACCAACACTAACTCCGGCAACATCAATACCGCTTTCTTTAAAGTGCTTTAGATACTCACGACCCAGCATATCGGAACCAACTTTGGAAATCATTGCCACGTTAGATCCCAATTGTGAGGCCGCATAGGCTTGGTTTGCACCTTTGCCCCCAAAGGCCATGTGAAAATCAGGTGCCGCCACAGTTTCACCAAGTTTTGGCATCCGATCAATATCTGTTGAAAGTTCCATCATGTTGGAACCAATTACTGTAATGTCGTGAGTCATCTTCTACACCCTCCTATTTTTCGAGTCCAGTTACAACGTGGAAGTCTTTTTCTTCACCTGGTTGGAGCATGATTAATGTACCAGCCTTCTTCGCAGCCGCTTGACCTTCTGGGGTACACGTTCCTGGAAGACAGTAAGCAGCAACTTGTTGGTCAGCATTGTAGAGAATCCAACGAGTAACAATTGGCAAGTTTTCTGTCTCATAAGTTGTCAAGAAGTTATGACCATTTCCTAAGTCCATCCGGAATTCTGCTTTATCTGTGTACTTCCGTAAATCTTTAGAGAAGAAGACGATTTCTGGGTCATAGTGACTGGCATCGTCCAATTTATCAATCATCTTGCCACTCTTCTCCAGTTCATCCGTAAACTTAGTCCATTCAGGAGTTGGGTGAACGTGATCAGGTACTGAAGTCCGTAATTGGAAAGCTTCGTCTGGAATGTTAGAAGTCATCACGGCGTTGTCAACATAGGCATAGCAGAGGTGGCACATGTATTGTAAGGTCATTGGTGCACAGCCAGATAAGTTCTTAACGTGTTGACGAATATCGAATAAGCCACTGTCTTTGTGCATTGTGACTGATGGCTTTTCAATATAGTGGTCACCGAAGCCCTTGATGTATTCGTAGTCGCTTTGCACAGTGATGGTATCATCGCCAATTTCTAAGTAAGCGTGGTCCATCCGTGCAGTGGCTGCTTCCCCATGTTGTACATGGTGATCTTCTGGACCAGGGTTACCATTGGCTAGTAAACCAGAAGTAAATTCAAAGGCACCATAGGTATCAGCAATTTGCTTTCCCCAGTGAGGCTGCTTAAAACCATCCTTTTCCTTTAAGTTAATGCCATCAAATACGGCATCCCAAATGATCAAACCATAAAATGGTAATAATGTTAGGTAACCACGACTGTTGGAAACCTTTAAAGCTTCGATACCATCGGGAAATTTATACGTTTCTGCCTTAAAATTGTCGTCTTCATAAAGGAGATACTTGGCATCAGAGAACATTGCATGACTTAAATTAAAACGTTTCATGATTTTTCACCTTCGTTTAATTATTCCTTACCAATAATTGCCATACTGTGGCTGACCCCTAAGCGAGTTGCCCCGGCATCAATCATTGCTTGTGCTTCTTCGGCACTGTGAATCCCACCGGAAGCCTTAACGGCCGTGTTGCTGCCCTTGACTGCAGCTGACATTAATTCAACTGCATGAACGGTGGCACCTTCAGTAGAAAAGCCAGTGGAAGTCTTTACAAAGTCAGCCCCGGTTTTAGCAACAATTTCCGAAGCCTTGGTAATTTCATCATCGGTTAAGAGACAGGTTTCAATGATAACTTTGACAACTTTATTTGCTGCGTGCCCGGCATCCACAACTGCTTGAATGTCTTTTTCAACCTTATCGTAATGACCAGACTTCATTTCACCAATGTTCATTACCATGTCTAATTCATCAACACCATTGTCAATGGCATCTTGTGCTTCTGCGACCTTAATCTTGGTGGTGTTCGCACCGAGAGGGAATCCAATCACGCAAGCAGTCTTAACATCAGTCCCGGCAACTGCCTTGTGCGTCTTAGCAACCCAGTATGGGTTAATCATCACAGTGTGGAAGTGATTATCAATTGCTTGCTTAATCACCGTGTCAACTTGTTCTTCAGTAGCGTCAGGTGCTAATAATGTGTGATCAATGTACTTGTTAAATTCCATAACTAATTGTCCTCCTCAACAATCTTTATGATTGCGTTTTCATTTCTTGAATACGCTTTCATGTTAACCCTTGCTTTTACATTTGTAAATAACTAAAATGAAAAATAGTAAAAAATAGTAAAAATAAATACTCGTTAGCGGGGGTGAAACCAATGGTCACTACAAATAAAAATGCCGCCCAATTAAAGGCGGCCGTTACGGTT
>CAMXWI010000016.1 GCA_947252915.1 uncultured Lactobacillus sp. | reverse complement strand
CATCTGCATTGCAAGACCCAATGCGGAAGATCGCACGGGCCGTCAAGGCCGTTGCCGACAAGGCCGACGAAGCCGCATAATTGTGTGCTTACAGTTACATTTAAACTATCAATTAAACAAGATTTAATCATTGGAGGAATTTAAAAATGGCTTTTGATAAGGATGCTATTATTGCTTCATTAAAGGAAGCATCAATCTCTGACCTTAACGACCTTGTTAAGGCAATTGAAGACGAATTTGACGTTTCAGCTGCTGCTCCAGTTGCAGTTGCAGGTGCTGCTGGTGGCGACGGTGCTGCTAAGGATAGCTTCACTGTTGAATTAACTGAACCAGGTACTGCTAAGGTTAAGGTTATTAAGGCTGTTAAGGACATCACTGGTTCCGGCCTTAAGGACGCTAAGGACCTTGTTGATAACGCACCATATGTTATCAAGGAAGACGCTAAGGAAGACGAAGCCAACGACATCAAGGCTAAGCTTGAAGACGCTGGTGCTACTGTTACCCTTAAGTAGTTTTATCCAAATAAAAAACCGCCGTTTTGGCGTTTTTTTATTACCTAAAAGAGGAGCATAGTGATCGTTGATCGCTATGCTCCTCTTTTGTCATTGATTTGCAATTATTGTAGTTGCAGAATTTGTCGAATAGTTGATTTCATTTGGGCAGGCTGAATAACCCGTTCGCTCTGCTGACTTTGATCAAACAATTGTTGAATGTTTGGACTTAATGGTTGTCGGAGAAGTTGGTGCAATTCGGTAATAGCATCTAATCCGGTGACTGAACTCTGCTTATCAGTAATTGCTTGGTGCACTGTCTCTGGGAATTTATAGGGACTAGCAGTTGAGATAATGACATTAGGGGTGGAATCATTAGTGACAGCTTGGTATTGGTTAGCAACGAAAGAAGCCACGGCGGTGTGAGGGTCAATCACGTAACCATCCTGTTGATAAATGCGCTTGATTTCCTGTAGAACCTCTTGCTGAGTGGCATAACCAGCATTAAAGTGTTTATGAAGTTTAGCACGGGCACCATCATCAATTGAGTATTTACCATCGTTATTTAACTGTTTCATTAACTGATTGATACTAGGAGCGCTCTCATCGTAAATGTCAAACAGCAGTCGTTCCAGGTTACTGGAGACCAAAATATCCATGGCTGGTGAATTGGTCAGGAAGAAAGGGCGTTTTCGATCATAATGACCGGTTTTAAAGAAATCCGTTAAAACATTGTTTTCGTCGGATGCGCAAATGAGGCGATTAATTGGTAATCCAAGTTTTTTAGCATAATAGCCAGCGAGGATATCACCAAAGTTTCCTGTTGGCACCGTAAAGTTGACTTGGTCACCTAGTTGAATGTCTCCACGCCGTACAAGTTGTCCATATGCGCTTAAATAATAAACAATTTGGGGGATCAGTCGACCAATGTTCATCGAGTTAGCAGATGAGAATTGAAAACCATTGGCCAGTAATTGGTCATTAAAGTTTTGATCATTAAAAATGGTTTTAACGGCAGTTTGGGCATCATCAAAATTACCCTCAATGGCGATTGCGGTCAGGTTATCTCCCCGCTGACCTAACATTTGTCTTAACTGAACAGGACTAACACCACCGTGAGGGTAGAAAACAATCACCTGTGTACCATCTTGATCACTAAAACCACGCATTGAAGCAGTTCCAGTATCACCAGAGGTTGCTGTGAGGATGATAATTTCATTACTGTTTTTTTCAATGGTTAAGGATTTTTGCATTAACCGTGGTAGGACTTGTAATGCAATGTCTTTAAAAGCCAGGGTGGGCCCATGAAATAATTCAAGATAGTAGTTACCAGCGTGCTTTTCTGAAAGTGGTGCGATAGTTGCATCATCCCATTGGGAACCATAGGCTCCTTGAACAATTTGGTGAAGCTGGTTTTTACTAAGGTCATCAAAGAACCAGCCTAATACTAATTCCGCAATTGCTTGGTAGGACATTGTTGCTAGATTCTGCAGCGGTAGGTCGACTTGGGGGAAATCGACGGGGACGAAAAGACCACCATCAGGAGCAAGCCCCTGGATGACTGCTTGGGGCGAATTTAATGTTGCTGTAATTTGCCCACGGGTACTACGGTATTGCATGAAAAAAGCCTCCATTTCTAGATTTAGTGATTGATTATTGGTTATTGTAACCTGGAAGGGACGTATGTTACAATGCTAAAAATGAAAAAATAATGAGAAAATGAGGTGGCAAGATGGAAACCATTCAAATCGGGATGCTTGGCCTAGGAACGGTCGGCTCTGGTGTGTTACAGATGATCCAGCATAATGAAGATAAGGTGGTGAATGTCACCGGACGGCAACTAAATGTGAAGCGGGTGCTCGTGAATCATCCAGAGCGCCACCAAGATGTTGCAGATAAAATTGAATTAACGACGTTAGTGGAAGACGTCATTAATGATGATGAAATTCAAATTGTATTGGAACTGATAGGTGGAATCCATCCCGCTAAAGAATACATTGAGGCGGCACTGCGTAACCATAAAAACGTGGTCACTGCAAATAAGGATCTTTTGGCAACCTATGGTCCAGAATTGGTGAAACTCGCCCATGACCATCATTGCGATTTGATGTATGAAGCTAGTGTGGCTGGAGGAATTCCAATTCTGCGGACGATTACCAATAGTTTTGCGGCGGATAAAATTACTGAGGTTAAGGGGATCGTGAATGGAACCACGAATTACATTCTGACGCAAATGAGTCAGCAAGGTTGGTCGTATGACCAAGCACTCAAAGCGGCCCAGCAGTTGGGATTTGCTGAAGCGGATCCTACTAATGATGTTACTGGTAAGGATGCGGCTTATAAAATGGTCATTTTGAGCCAGTTTGCCTTTGGAACTCAATTAACGGTTGATGATTTTGCAGTAACGGGAATCGATCATTTAAACGGTTTTGATGTTCAGCAAGCCGGTAAATTTGGTTACGTTATTAAACTAGTGGGGATCGCACAGGTAATTGATGATGGGGTCTTTGTTGAAGTTGCTCCAACCCTAGTACCTGCGGACCACCCGTTAGCAACAATTAATAACGAATATAATGCGGTCATGGTAACGGGGGAAGCTGTGGGCGATACCCTTTTCTATGGTCCCGGGGCTGGTTGCCTGCCAACTGCCAATAGTGTTTTAAGTGATATTATTTCGGTCACGAAAAATCTAGTTCTGAAAACAAATGGTAATTTCTTTAATAATTATCAACGTCAGTATATTCCTGCAGCACCACGCGACGTCGTTTGCCCATATTTCCTTTCCATCATGATGCCAGATGTGCCAGGGCAAATGTTGAAGTTAACGCAAATTATGACGGAAATTGACGCCAGCTTTAGTCAAATTACGCAAACAGAAGCGGATGGCTTAGCCCATGTGGTGATCATTACTCACGAAATGACTGCCCAGCAATTAGCCGATTTTAAAGCACGGGTTGCTAAAGATTCGAGTATTAATTTAGGCGCTGCATATAAGGTTTTAAAGTAGGGTGGTGACCAGAATGAAAATTCAAGTACCAGCCTCGAGTGCCAATTTAGGCCCGGGATTTGATTCCATTGGGATCGCAGTTTCGATGTATCTGTATTTAACCGTTGTTGGACCGAGTAATGAATGGCGGGTCGATCATCAACTGGGGAATTTACCGCATGATCGCCAAAATATGATTGTTAAAACGGCACTAAAAGTGGCTCCTAATTTAACACCACACCACCTCAAAGTCGAAAGTGCAATCCCGGTTACTCACGGTTTAGGAAGCAGTTCGAGTGCTATTGTAGCGGGAATTGAACTGGCCAACCAATTAGCACAGTTAAACCTTAGTGATGAAACAAAGGTTGAAATTGCTAGTCAAATTGAAGGGCATCCCGATAACGTGGCCCCAGCAATTTTGGGTGGTTTGGTAGTCGGTACTGAGGTGAATGATCATTTTACAGCAGTAAAAGCTCCGCTACCGCCATTTGATTTAGTTGCCTATATTCCAGCCTATAACTTACCAACGAAGGAAGCCCGGGCAGCATTGCCGAATGAACTGACTTATCATCACGCTACCCATGCTAGTGCAGTGGCCAATACTCTGGTGGCAGCGCTATTTAAACCAGATTATGCTGTAGCCGGAGAATTAATGGAGGCGGATGAATTTCATGAGGGGTACCGGGCTGCTTTAGTGCCAGAATTAGCAAAGGTTCGAGAAATTTCCCATGATCATGGCGCATTAGCAACTTATTTAAGCGGGGCCGGTCCAACGATTATGACATTGATCCCACATGACAGGGCTGCTGACTTGATTACAGCGCTTCGGAATTACCACCTGAACGATCGCGTTGAAGTTTTACATCCTGATCATGCTGGAGTAACGGTTGACGAATAACAAAAATGAGAATATAAAAAGGCGTCAGAGTTCTGAAATGGAACTCTGACGCCTTTTTCAGGCCGAAGCATCAAATTAAATTAATGAGTTAGATAGGGAGTTATGAAATTTAATTGTTGTTATCTTCGGCCTTGATGTTTTGCGCGATCTTATCAACGATGTCCTTGTGCATCTTTTCATCCAACTTAACTTTGGCGATAAAGATGATCATGCCGATCAAGATGCAGAAGAATGGGATGTAGAAGCAGAAGGATTTGAAAATCAAAATATCATGAGTGGAGATGGAAGCAGCAGTGGCATTACCAGTCATCCCGGCTAATCCAGCAATGATTCCAGTCAATCCGGTCGTAACCGCGCCACAGAACTTATCAAGCATTGGCCGAACGGCGGAAGTGGCAGCTTCTGACCGGTGACCAGTCTTCCATTGCCCATATTCAACACAGTCAGCAATGGTCAATAAGAGCACCATGAAGACCAGCGGATTAGCAAGGGTGTAAAGAACTTGAGCAACTAAGGTCATGGTTACGGTTTGGGTAAATGAGAAGATAACAAAGGCAATGAGTTCAACACAAAGTGCACCAACCATGATCTTGCGCCGGCCAAAGTATTTCGCAAGCGTTGGGTATGAAATGATGGAGATAAATCCGGTTACCATGCCGACCCAGCCGACCAAAGCCCAGCTTGATTGAGCGTTTAAAACGTAACGGAAGTAGTAGAGTAAGAAGTTGTTCGTTGTGGAAGTACCTAAGCAGTAGATGATGTAGGAAAGGGACATCCACAATAATTGATCATTATGAAACAGGGTATGGAAAACTTGTTTCAGGGTAATTTTTTCTGCATTTTGTTTGGTAACGACGGAATCCTTTTCCTTAGTTCCAAAGGCTGCAAAACAAGAACCAATCAGTTCAACGATCCCAATGGTAAGGGCAAACATGAACCAACCATGAACGGTAAAATTCTTAGAACCAGAGAAGAAGGTCAAAAGTGAAGCGTAAACAACGGTAATGATGTTTCCGCCAAGAGTGGAACCAATCCGGGCACCAGTAGCAGTGAAACCACGGTCATCAGAGCTGAGAGACATTGCAGGAAGTAATCCCCAGAATGAGATGTCCTTAAAGGCATAAACTAAGTACAAAGCCAAGAATAAAATAGTAAATAGAACCAGGAAGAGGCCACCGTTATTGGTCGACATACCGCCCATTGTAGTAAAGAGGAATGGGCTACCAATTCCCAAAACTAACCCGGTACCAAAAATCCATGGACGATATTTACCCCACTTAGAATCGGTCTTATCAATCATGGAGCCAATGAATGGGTCGAGGACCAATTCAATGATCCGAATAACCATTAAAATCATTGTAACGATGGCAACCATTTTGGTGGTGTAACTCTTACTGCCGTTTGAGAACATCAGACTCGTAATAAACATTAGCATATAGGTGTTCAGGATTCCGTAGAAGGAATCGTGACCAAACGTCCCTAAACCATAACAAATTGTGTTTTTCCACTTACTCATAATTAGTCCCCTCTAGATTTCTTTGAAGTAATGGACTTCTGATAAATAATCACCAACGTGGGTTGGGTCACGGAAGAGTTCTACATTCATGAGTTCATCACCACCGTAAACGGTTTGACTATCTTCATCACGGTAATCACGGTGGGGATCCAATGCAGTTAATTTCGTGTTAACAATTTCCATCCGGTTGGTATGTTGTTTTCTAAACATGAACAGTAACGCTTCTGATTTGTCAGGACTGACAAATTCCCAAGCCACGGTATTACCCTTAAATGGACTTTCTAGGCGGTAGAAATCTCCATATTGGATCAGGTGCCGGTGCTTTTTATAGAAGGCAATTTGCTTTTTAACTAATTCTTTTTCATCGTCAGTTAAATCCGCCAGGTCGAGTTCATAACCAAATACGCCTGCCATTGCAACATCACCACGGGTCTTGAAACTAATGTCACGACCAGTTTGTTGATTTGGTGATACTGAAACGTGGGCACTCATGGAAGAGATTGGGTAGACTAGCGATGTTCCATCTTGAATCTTGAGTCGTTCACCAGCGTCGGTATCATCAGATGGCCAACTTTGTGGCATGTAGTAAAGAATTCCGGCGTCAAAGCGGCCACCACCACCAGAACAACCTTCGAAGAGAATGTCTGGGTAGCGTTTCGTTAAGCGATCCATTAGATCGTAAACACCTAAAATCACGCGGTGGGCGATTTCGCCTTGATGGTCAGCCGTTGCTGCTTGGGAAAAGACTTCCGTTAAGTTTCGGTTGCAATCCCATTTAATGTAGTCAATCGGCACGTTGTCTAAAATCTGACACATCTGATTAAAGATGTTATCAACAACTTCTGGACGACTAAAGTCGAGTACTAATTGGTTCCGGGAGAGAGTTGATCCCCGTCCTGGTTCTGCTAAGGCCCAATCTGGATGCTCACGGTAAAGTTTTGAATCCACCGAAACCATTTCTGGTTCAAACCAAAGGCCAAATTTCATTCCAGCGTCATGCGTTTGCTTAGCAACCCGTTGGAGATTAACCTTATCGTGGTTAACAAACCAATCACCGAGTGATGAATTATCATCATTTCGGTGGCCAAACCAGCCGTCATCAAGAACGAACATTTCAATGCCTAGTGGCTGCGCTTCTTTAACGACTTCATCAAGTTTTTGGTCGTCAAAGTCAAAGAAAGTGGCTTCCCAGTTATTAATAACGATTGGACGGTCAGCGTACTTAAATTTACCACGGGCAATCCGTTCACGCAGTAAGTGGTGGAATGCTTGCGACATGACATTAAGACCTTTCGTACTAAAGACGGTAATGGCTTCGGGAGTTTGGAATTCTTCTCCCGGTTCAAGATGCCAAGCAAAGTTAAAATCATTAATTCCAGCAATTAAACGGGTTTGATCAATTTGATCCCGTTCAATTGAGATTTGGTGATTACCGGAGTACACCAGCAGTACTCCGAGGGCATTACCATTAAATTCATCCGTGTTAGGGTCGACTAAAGCTGCAAATGGATTCATATGGTGGGAGCTAGAATCCCGTCGACTAGAAATTTCAAAAATCCCTTGATGGAGATTAATCCGCCGGGTTTGTCGTTCTAACGCATATTGGCCAGGTAAGTAAACAAGGTCGTAATCATGCTTTGGTAAGTCGAGTTGAAGCGAAGCGATTTTATCAATTTCAATTGCTTGATTACTAGTGTTTTTCAGACGAGCATTTCTGGTAATTACTGGCCGATCTTGATAGATGGTGTAAACCAGTATTAATTCCACATCGAGTGTGGCATCCTTTAATGTTACTTCCAAAGTTTGTGCTTCATCGTCGTCATTAACGTATGATGAAGGCAAACCTTGGAGGGCTGGTTTACCAGAAAGGATCCGGTAGGAATCATAGCGGAAATCAGTTAAGCGGGCGCCATCAGCTCCCTTGATGGTAATGGCTGGCAGCCGGTAGTCTCCGGTATTATTACCGGAATATTCTTGAAGTAAATCATCTTTAGAATAGGTCCGATCCATTGATTGGGGCAGGTTACCAGAAAACCCCCGATCAACCCGTGGATAGCGACGTTCGCCATGGTAATGGCGGATCTTCGGCCCATAGTACAAGTGGCTTAATAGGCCGCCCTCTTCAATTGAAAAAAGGTAAGAAATTGAAGAATTACTCAGGTTAAAGACCCGTTGTTTTTCGTCAAAAGTAATCATAAGCTAACTCCCTTTCATTTGATGGTTCAAGAGTAAAATAAAAAGCGCTTACAGTAAACACTTTCTTTAACTTGTGAAATGAAACAGAATGACGATAACGGTGTGGTAAAGGCGAATGAAACGTTTACTATTTTATTAGTAAACATTTAGTGTTATCCTAATAAACAAAAGAGCCTAAGGAGAAGATAAATGGCAAGTATTCGTGATATTGCAAAAGAAGCGGGGGTTTCTCCAGCAACGGTTTCCCGGGTATTAAACCAGGACAAAAAGTTTTCGGTTCGTTCAACCACGAGAGAGCGGGTTATGGAGGTAGTCAGAAAGCTTCATTACGATCCGCGTGAACATCGTGAAATGGTGCAATCACTTCCCCATCGAGACCGGGAGCTGATTGTGTTATGTTCACTAACCAGTAGTCAGGAGACCCGAGACCTGTATTTTGCGACGATTGATGAGGGTATTCATGAAGAAGCAGCCACGCTGGCAATTAAAATTGGGGCCTTTGTGCGGTTCCCGAATCCTGATTTTGACTATCAAACGGTAGGCAAGTTTGATGGGGTGATCATCATTGGTACGTTTAGTGAGCGCTTTTTGAATAGTGTTTACCGTTGCAACCGTAATTTGGTGGTCGTGGATGAGTACCGTTATTTTGATCAATTTGATCTTGTTCGTAATAATTACCATGCCGAAACCGAACGAGCGCTGAACATGCTTTACCAACAGGGGCATCGCCAAATCGCGTTCATTGGCGGAGCAATTAATCAGATGGAGAAGACGGGAATCACTGGTGAGCAGATTACTGATATTCGTACTACGGCCTATCTTAATTGGATGCAGATTCACCACTTGCGATCCAAAAATCTAACGACCGATTGGAGTACTCATGAGGGATACCAGGCGATGGAGGAGTTGTTGAACAATGATACATTACCAACCGCCGTGGTGGTTGCTAGTGACCAGTTAGCGATCGGTGCATATCGTTCCATTCAATTGCATCACTTGGTAATTCCTGAAGATATTGAGGTAGTCAGCTTTAACGATTCACAAGTAGCGTCTTACTTAGTGCCTTCATTATCTTCAGTTCACGCACCAAGTAGTGAAATGGGGCGGGCAGCAGTTAGACTACTGCTTGATCGGTGGCGCAACCGGCGGACGGTGCCGTGGCAAGTGGTCCTACCATCAAAGTTGGTGGCCAGAGAAAGCACAGTCTCAAATAATTAATGATGGTTGCGAGAATGGTTTTAAATCCGGTAAAATATTCATGAGGTGATGATCATGACAGTTGATTTATCTAAAGTTAGGCAGCAGGTGACCCAGGGAGTGCAGGAGTTGCTGAAAGTAGCTAATTTACACGCAGGGGATACTTTTGTTTTAGGTATTTCGACGAGTGAAGTGGCAGGAGTAAAGCTAAGCGGAGCACCGTCAGTAGATGTCGGACGAACGATTGTTAATACTTTAGTGGACATTTTGGCACCCCGGGGCATTAATTTGGCGGTTGAGGGCTGTGCGGAGATTAATCGGGCCCTGACGGTGGAACGTCAGGTAGCAGAACATCATGGTTGGGAGATTGTGACAGTTTATCCATCAGTAAATGCCAGTGGAGCGGCCCAAATTGCTGCATTTGAACGATTCGATGACCCGGTGGAAGTTGAACACATTACTGCTCAGGCAGGAATGGACATTGGAGATTGCGACATTGGTATGCACGTTCAGGCAGTTCAAATTCCGGTTCGAACAACGATTAATACTGTTGGTCAAGCCCACACTCGTTACTTGCGTTCGCGGCCAAAACTGATTGGTGGTTAGCGTGCAAAGTACATGTGGGATCCCTTTAACTAACAAAGAAAAGGCGAAGGAGTTGAATCGAACAACCCTCGCCATGACATGCAAAAAGCCTTCAGCAACTTAGGACCTCGCTGAAGGCTTTTGTATTTGTTATGTGTATGCACTCGCAAATCTGTTTCTACGATTATTAAACCCTGGGTTTGAAGATTATCGATTCTTTTGGGATTGTTCCATTATTTCATCGATAATATCTTGCAAAGATACCTTACTCATTTTAGTAAAGGCTTGCAATTCAATCTCACTATAAATATGATCAAGGACATTTTGAATATTGCCACCCACGATGCAATGGGGGTTAGTTTTAGGATCAACATGTAAGATCCGATGATCCATGTTAATTGCTTGGTAAATATCTAATAATGAAATTTTACTTGAATTTTTTGCTAAAGAGGGCTTGGCGGATCCTTTGTGCGTTTCAATTAGTCCTGCATTGCGTAAATCAGACATTAATTGACGGATAACACTGGGATTAGATTCAACGCTAGTTGCGATAGCTTTGCTTGAAAGATCATTATTCTGATATATATCAATGTAGCTAAGAAT
>CAMXWI010000015.1 GCA_947252915.1 uncultured Lactobacillus sp. | reverse complement strand
ACACAATAGAGCAATCGTCGGCAGCGTCAGATGTGTATAAGAGACAGCCATTACCGTTTGGCAAAAAGGGTTAGCCCTGTCGAACAGTCAGGTGGGAATTATCTCTGCTGCCTTAACTTTTGCAATTGCCATCGGGGGATTTTTATCTGGTGCTGTTAGTAAATCATTTGGTTTAATTCGTTCTTTTAACTGGACCAATTTCTTCTACGCCCTGGGAACATTAATTTGTGTTTTCACCCCTAATTACTTAGTCCTATTACTAGGGGTCATTATTACCGGATTAGCTTCTGGAATTGATTTACCCCTTAGTTTGACTGTCATCTCGCATGATGCCCCAAACGAAAAGGTATCATCAAGTCTCGTTTCATCTACCCAAATTTATTGGCAAATTGGGATTTTTATTTCATACATTTGTTCATTCATCGTTTCTAAAATGGCGGGTGCTAGTGGAGCACGGGTAGTATTTGGTATTTTAACTGTTATTGCCGCAATTACTTGGCTATGGAGAACTAGTTCCAAAAAGTTCAAAGAATTTCACACCGCTGGTGATCAGCTCCGTACTGACGAGGAATCAACATCCGATACAAAAATGAGTAGTTCTTCAGCTTTGAAGACACTCTTTGCAAACAATAATAAACATCGCTACCTTGGTTTATTTTGCGGAATCTTCATCTTCTATATTTTCTGGAACCTATTAGCAAACACCTTTGGTCAATTCCAGACCTTTACCCTTGTCCAAGCACACGCTTCACAAACATTTGCGACTGGTGCCGGAATTGTTCTGAACTTTGTCGGTTTAGCAGCTGTCACAGCTTTCTCATCCGTTGCATCAAGTCCTAAACGAAATACATTCTTTGTAATTGGAATGATTATCCAAGCAGCCGCCATGTTTGGACTAGCAATTTCCAGTCATGCATTGTGGCCAATTGTTATTGCCATCGGTTGCTACAACATCGGTAACAATATTGCCGGCGAAGCAATCTATAAGGTTTGGACACAAGAATCATTTCCTGTTGAAACTCGGGCTTCGATTCAAGGATTTATGAATGGGTTCTCTCGTTTTGCCTGTGGTTTATTTGCCTTTGTGACCCCGGCCCTCGTAATGCCAAATGTCATCCGTTACACCATGTTTGGGTTTACTGCCCTAATCATCATTGGTTTTATCGCGGGACTTTGCGTAATCGCGTTGGAGAAAAAGTATGGCATTATTCAAAACAATAAGAAAGAAGATTAGTTATCAATGGCTTTTACATTTCAAATTAATAATGATGTTGAGTTTAACCATAACCAAGCCTTCCTAAAAAAGGCCCAACAGTTAACACCCACAATTAAGCGTACCAAGGTCGATCCGGTAGCTCTGGTTGAAACCGTTAAGGATGATCACAAACTAAATTCAATTGGAATTAAAAAAATTGATGCCGTCGAAAACCTACCAAAGCATTTAATGAAACGGGATGATCATGTCACGCTCGACTTTGGCAATCATTATGTGGGCTATTTCAAAATTAACATTCAACACGTTGGTTCCCCACAAGACGCGCCATTAACCCTCAAGCTTAAATTCGCTGAGGTTCCTGCTGAATTAGTTTACGATTCTGCGAACTATGACGGCTGGCTAAGTAAATCATGGATCCAAGAAGAAGTCATTCACATTGACCATTTGCCAGTAGAACTTAAATTACCCCGGCGTTATGCGTTTCGCTACGTTGACCTGAAAGTCATTGATACTTCGCCAAAGTGGTCCGCATCCTTTGATAATGCTGAAGTAACGGCGGTTAGTTCCGTCACGACACCTCAGTTGCCGAAGTTAGCAGATCCAGAATTACAGTCAATCTATAACGTTAGTGTTAAGACCCTCCAAGATTGTATGCAAGCCGTCTTTGAAGATGGCCCGAAACGCGATCAAAGGCTATGGCTAGGTGACCTGCGGCTTCAAGCATTAGCTAATTACGCTACCTTTCACAATGATGATCTGGTAAAACGCTGCTTGTACTTATTTGCGGGAATGACGGCCAAAGATGGTCGAATTCCTGCCAACGTCTTTACTAATGGCGAGCCGCAACCGGACGATACATTTTTACTTGATTATGGGCTCTTCTTCACTTCAACACTCAATGATTATGTGGCCGCAACCAACGATATATCAATACTACAAGATCTCTATCCCGTTGCTAAAAAGCAAATTCTCGTCGCTATCCAGTCGATCAAAGATGGTCATTATCAATTTGACGATAACTACCCCGTATTTGTTGATTGGTCTAATGACTTTGACAAAACAACGGCAGGTCAAGCCATTCTCATTTATACGTTTAAACAGTTTGTTAGTCTAGCACAACGTTTAAATGAAACTGCAGATGTCATGAAAATCAGTGCAGTCATCAAGCAATTATCTGACTCCGCAATGCATGACCTATTTGATCCTCAACAAAAACTCTTCGTTTCTGGGCCTCATAAAGAGGTTAACATCGCCAGCCAAGTCTGGATGGTCCTGGCCCAAGTAGTTACTGGATCCCAAGCCGCCACTGTCATGAAGACTGCTAAGCAAAAGCTATTCCCAATTACCGGGATTGCTACTCCCTATATGTATCATCACATCACAGAAGCTTTCTTCTGCGCTGGATTAAAGGATGATGGTACTGAATTATTAAAAAACTACTGGGGCAAAATGATCAAATTAGGTGCTGATACTTATTGGGAAGCCTTTGAACCTGAAGATCCTGATTATTCACCATATGGCAGTCCGATCGTTTCTAGTTATTGTCACGCTTGGGGATGTACTCCCGCTTATTTGATTAAAAAGTATTTAGTTAATTAAGGAGCTCATTATGGATACTGCAAATAAACCAAAAATGGATAAAAAGACATTTTCACTAGTCGTCGTTGCTGGGACTGCATCATATCTTGACTCTAGTTTGCTAGTTAGTCTTGGGGTAGCCCTCCCAATTTGGACCAAACTAATGCACCTCACACCGCTGATTACCGGTTTTATTTCGACCCTTTTAACATTAATGGTGGCATTAGGCTCTGTAACTGGTGGTTGGCTCTCTGACCGTTTTGGCCGGGTCCGGGTCTTTAACTTAGATATTCTTTTTGTTGCTATTGGGGCATTAGTAATCGCATTTGCCCCAAATTTAACGATTTTACTAATTGGGACGATTATTGCTGGTTTAGCATCTGGTGCTGACCTGCCAACCTCTTTAGCCGTCATTTCAGAACGAACTTCCGATAAAATGTACGGTCGGTGCATCACAATTACGCAGATTTTCTGGACAGTCGGGATCCTCCTATCCCAATTTATTGGCTTTCTAACTTCAGGAATGACCGTCGGCTCTGTTCGGTGGATTTTCGGGGTCATTGCTTTGGTTGCCTTTACTAACTGGTGTGTTCGAGCATTCTCTAATAAATTTAAGAATGTTGAAGCATCCCTCCAAAAGGCAGAAGCTGACAATACCGAGGATCAGCAAGAACAACAAAAGGTTAAGTTAAGCGATATTCTAAAAAACAAGCAATATTTAAGCGTCCTCGTTGCTCTAACCCTGTTTTATCTCTTCTGGAACTTACCTGCTAACACATGGGGATCCTTTGTTAACTACTTCCTTGTGACCGTTTCTCACCGAACACAGGCGTATGCTACCTTAATCGCTTTGATTGCTAACCTCTTTAACCTAGCTTCTAACTCGATCTACGTAAAAGTTTCTGATACTAAATACCGTTATCCCGTAATGTACGGGGCCATTATTATTGGGTCCTTAGCATTCCTCTGTGCTGGGATTTGGAGTTCCATCTGGTGGGCATTCTCAGTTGCCTATGTCCTTTATTCAGCAACTAACACCCTTTGTGGGGAACCCATTTATAAGATTTGGACGCAAACCTTCTACCCCGTCGATGTCCGTGCTTCCATCACTGGGTTCTCATACGGCTTCGTTCGGTTCTTTACCGCCATTTTCTCGTTATTCACGCCAACCCTAATGGCCTGGTCAGTTCAGAACTTCCTGTGGATTATCTTCGCCTGTGCCTTAATTTCTGGGGCATTTGCAATCTTAATTGTTAGAATGCTGCATACTCGTGGCCTGGAATAACATTACTGCTTATCAAAAGGAGAAATTATCATGAAAAACTATTGGATTTGGTTCCCCGGAGATTTTGAAATTCATGAAGGGATGCTTCAAAATTTCACCAGGGAAGAACGCGGAATGCGGTGGCCAGCTTATTGGTACATTGATGATTGCTATAAAAACGTTAAATTTGAACATTCCTATGATCTTCATACCCCAACGACCTTCACTGTGCATACCCATCAGCAGGGTTACATCACAATCAATGACACTAAATATCGGGTAAATGAACCAATCACTTTAAAGCCTGGTCATCAAAACATTGTTATATATATCTTTAGTGCCGATGAACTACCAACTGTCTGGATCGAAGGTAAATTAATTCACTCTGACCCTAGTTGGCTAGCAGATAACTACGTGATTCAACGTCCTGTCGGTTATAGTGATTTGTTTACCAAGCAAACTGATAACCCATCCCATATCCCTTATGCACATAAAGAAATTGCGCCAGTAAATTCCCACTCACAAAATGGTGGATTGTTGGTCGATTTTGGCAAAGAAATCAATGCTTCACTTAAATTTAATAACTTAAAAAAAGCCATTACGGTTTGTTACGAAGAGTCCCAAACTGAAGCGTTAGACATCAAGATGTGCTACTATCAGCAATCTGGTATCACTGAACATACCAAGATTCCTAAACGCGCCTTTCGGTACCTGTTCATACCCGACTTTACAGAGCCATCAATCGACGTAACTGCTGATTGTATCTTTCTACCAATGACAAACCATTCATCCTTTTCTTCCGACAATGAATTGGTGAATAAAATTTGGGATGCTTCAATTCGGACATTCAAATTGTGCAGCGATTTATTCTATATTGATGGTATTAAACGTGATCGGTGGATTTGGGGCGGCGATGCTTATCAAGATAATTTCATTAATCAATATTCATACTTCAATGAAGATGTTGACAAACGAACCATTCTCGCCCTGCGTGGCCACGATGAAATTCACCAGCATATTAATACCATCGTTGATTACTCCATGCTCTGGGTCATCAGCATTTATAACCATTATCAAATGACAGCAGATAAAGAATTTTTACAAATAATTATGCCCCGCATGGAACAAATGATGGACTATCTATTAGCGCAAACCAACGACCTAGGATTTATCTACGGTCGTGATGGTGACTGGATTTTCGTGGATTGGTCAGAAATGGACAAAGATGGTACGGTCGCTGCTGAGCAAATGTTTCTTCTTCAGTCATTAAAATCCATCATGACCGCGAAAAAAGTCCTGGGTCAAACGGCTACAAAGTATCAAAAATTATTTAAATCATTAAAAGCAAATACCCTGAAATATTTCTGGGATGATGAAAAAGGAGCCTTCATTGATAGCTATGAATCTGGAAAGCGCCACGTTACTCGCCATGCTAATATTTTGGCGGTCCTATTCGACATTGTTGATGAAGAAAAACAACAATCGATTTTGAAAAACGTGCTTTTGAATGATCAAATCACCCAATTGACGACCCCTTATTTCAAGTTTTTTGAACAAGATGCATTGTGTAAGTTAGGTCAATTATCCCAGGTGTACCAAACGATCCAAGATTACTGGGGTGCGATGATTAAACTAGGTGCAACAACAATTTGGGAAGAATATGATCCCACCGTTTCTGGAAAAGAACATTACGCCATGTATGGTGATCCCTTTGGTAAAAGTCTTTGTCATGCCTGGGGTGGAAGTCCAGTTTATCTACTAGGACGGTACTTCATGGGTCTTCAGCCCACTGCCCCTGGATATGCAACATTTACAATTCATCCTCACCTATCGATGTTTAACGAATTACAATGCTCTTTGCCAGTTAAAAACGGTTCCGTTTACTATCATGTTCATGATGGCAAAATTGATCTACGAACTGATCGCTCTGGTGGGACCGTAATTACCGACTCAGGGAGGATTGAGTTACAGCCACAACAAACCGTTACAATTGCTAATAACTAAATAAGTTTAATCCCCCGAATCGTTAAAGTACGATTCGGGGGATTAGTATTATATAAATATTTTAGTCACTAGCTAATGACATTAACTGTTGAGTAATAATGGGATCATAAAATAGACGGTAACCAGCATCATTCGGATGTGTTCCCGAACCGCCAACTGAATGGTTCCCACCATTTGCATCAACATCATCATAGGAATAATCGTGCTGATATTGAGGAATAAAACAATTCATATTTTCACCTTTAAAAATATCGGCCACTTTGATAGACCATTTATGAACTATTTTAACCGAAACATCATGCATAATTTTTTGCACACGGAGGTCACGAGCCGGCGTTTTATGGGTAGCAATATACAGAATCTTGGCACCTTGATACTTCGTTTCCAAAAGATAACAAATTTTTTCTAAGGCACCACAATAAGTTTCCAAATCAAAGTTATCATGATAACCATATGTAACTTTTCCAAATACATCCGGATCATCAGTAACCTTGGCATATGCATCATTGGCAATTGAATCAAATCTGGCACCTTTTGAGGAGCATTTTCAATTTGTACAATAATGTTATTCGGATCAGTAGTCCTTGATGTTGCCCCATTTACGCAAAACTTTTTATATTGCATTTGATTGCTTTTACAAATATCCTCCACAAAACTCTTATTCGCTAAATGACCATTCACAATGCTTGTGCCAAACGCATACAAAAGCTTGCCATTTAATTGATTCATCTTTTTCTCCTTCAATCCAATAATTGTTCTTCTTACAAATTTACTTCTTTTGTTCTGCACTCAAAGTTCCTTTTTGAAGACTACTATTCATCACGTTGTTGTGGCCCCAACATTCGCGGTATTTAAATCCAGTCAGCGTCTCAACAATTGTCTTAGTCTTTGGATCAACATCATCCATTGAACCACCATTACGTAGCCGTTTGACTTCTTTCAATAAAATCTTATGAGTAGGAACGTTTAGCTTTAAGAAGTATGATGAAATAATTCCCAAAATAGCTAAAACAATTGGTACCACGGTATACATAATTAAAATGGCCATACGGGTGTCTGATGGTTGCGTCATGGCTTTGGCCTGGAAACCAGTGGCGTCCAAAATCCAGCCAACTAAAATTAAAATAATGCTCCCAAATAACGTATCGATGAACACTTGAACACCGGAATATTGACCTTCACGACGCTTTCCAGTAACAATTTCATCGACATCTGGCATGAATGTAAAGAGGAATTGGCAAGCATTCGTAACACCAGCTCCACCAAAGTTAACCGTTGTTTGTAATACAATGTACCAAATTAGTAAATGAGCAGGACGGAAAATAGCGATCGCCATAATTGCTAAAGAATTACCAATTGTCCACAATGCACCAAACCGGTATGACTTCGGGCCATCCGTTTTTGCTGTATACCAGAGGAAAAAGGTCGTACAGAAAAGACCAAAGGCAAAACCAATTAACGTTGAAACATTAACGGCATTTGGTTCAAGTAATAATACAAAGACAATAAAATATGTCCGAATATCACCCCAAAGCGCCCGAAACATACTTTCTGTAATGTACATAATCATGTATAAATTAAATGATTTGAGTCGAAAAACAGATAAGAAATTCCAGATAATTTCTTTCATTTCGGTCAATGTTGCTTTAAAGCTCTTAACTTGTGTGCCCTTTAGTCCTGCTGCCGTCTTAACATCAGTTGACTCATCATATTTACGTTCATAAACACTCTTGTAAAAAATAAACATACCGATAATGTACAGAATATTAAACACAATCGAAACCCATAGGAACGTCATTTCGTTGTGTTGACCCATCTTGGCAAACATGTAAGTGGCTAGTGAAGAACCAAAAATCGTCCCAATTGCTGATCCATATTGATTAGCACCAGCTAGTTCCGCCCGTTGAACAGAATTTTCTGTCATTTCCGACATAAATGTTAACCGCGTGGATCCCATCAATGGTTGCAAAATAATAAAAATAAAGTAAGCCAGATAGTAAACGAAATGTGGTTCTTGCGGAACCCACAGCCAAATATATGCAAACGCCTCTAAGGGAAGTCCTAGTAATAGCATTCCCTTCCGTCGACCAAATTTACGACCAAAACGCGTTTGGTAAAGGTGATCAGAAATATAGCCAAAAATTGGTGTACAAAATGCTGATACAACTTTGCCAGTTGCAAACATTGTTGTTGCTGCTCCGACAGATAAACCTACAAAAGTCGTCAAATAGAACAGTAACCAAATATTTACAAACCAGTTATTAATGGATGCTGCTTCATACATTCCAAAACCAATCTTATTCCATAATTTCACATGCCCAGTCGGGCTACCTTTTGTCGTACTATTCATTCTTTAAAACTACCCTTCTATACTAATATCCTCAACTATTCTTAAACTCCGTATTACCAATAAGTAACTCGGCGATAGTTTGGAAGATTATACTTGTATTGTTGTTCAGTTTTATATACCGATAGCTATCTACACACTGCATTATAGCTTTAAATGAAAGCGATTTCTTTACATTTTCTGCGTGGTTTATTGCAAAAAGTGACATTTCAAAAAATGAACTAATAATGCTTTTCCAATCTTGCTCCGAATCAACATCTAATTAACTAAAAAAGCAGATTAAGCAAAAATGATGATGCTTAATCTGCTAAGTTAGTTTAAAGTGCGGTCAAAAATGCTAAAAGTCCGAATGCAATTCCTGGGACATTAGCATAAACAATCGCTAAATCACGAGAGTGTCCATCTAGTCCAAATAGACCATGGATCACCCAAAAAATACAATTGATCGCTGCCACTAATGGCTGAATGGGATTCCCTGGTTGACCGTGCAAGTTATCATAAATTTGAGGAATATAGGACACGTACATCAGTACAGAAACAACCGTTGCCGCAATACTAACAAAATGGAGAAGTTTTAGAACTATTCGTTCATTACCAATATTAAACCGATTATTCATTGTTAGTATCCATTCCCTGCTTAAATAAATAGACAATTGTATTAATATTATCATTATGAATGATATTAATAGCCAAGTAGTGGTGACCACGGTACCAGTACTTTTCTGCTGGAATTTTTAATTCATGCTTCGTTTCAAAGGAACCATCCGCATTTATATTTACCTGATAAGGACGCTTACTTCGATCCACATAAATTTTAATTTCTCCACCATCGGTTACAAAATGCGGATCGTTAGTTAAGTTAAGTTTTCCTAAAACTTTAAAGCGGCCAGCTGGTAATTCATTAACCAATGGGTGTTCAGTATCAGAAGAGCTATCCAATAGTGCAATCGCCGTTTGATTATGCAGCATTGCGACTGGTGATTCTGCCAATTTAATTGGATGAATATTATAGGTGGTACTAATCCCTGTCTTTGGGTTTACTAGAACAACATTGTCTAAGTTTAAATTGGCAATAAATTTATTCTTTCTGAAAGCTGACTCAACAGAGTGCCGAGTATAGAAAGTACAATCTTTCAAATAAATATTACTTACTGGTGAGCGTGAAGCTGCACTTTGAAAATCGATAATACTCTTGCATGGGCTGCAATGCTTAATGTTAGGATTTGTCTTCACATTCTTAATGAAAATATTTTTAATGACTGGATCATGAACATCTAATTCGGGTACCGAAAGAGTTTGATTATAATCGCTATCAAATTGAATTAATCCCCATGTAACCTGATCCATTTCAGAATTTCTAAAGTAAATATTTTTAATATAGCCACCCCGATAAGCATTCGTCTTTAACTTCAATGCGTGGACTAGCCCAGGGCCACCAAATTTGACATTTTCAATAAAGATATTCTTAACTCCACCAGACATTTCACTACCGGCAGAAATGGCTGCTGAGTTTCCTCGCTCATTATGAAATTCGCTATTACGAATAATCACATTCTGACAAGGATTATGATGTAGCATCCCATCATTCCCACGAAATGCTTTTAGATCAATGCCATCATCATAAACAGTAACATTAACGTTTTGAATAATGACATTATTACATGCATCTGGATCAATTCAATCATCATTATTCCAACCATATGGTTCATAACCCTTGGTCTTATTACTATGAATGGTAATCCCATCTATTAAGATATTATTGGAGTTCGCTGGATGAACTTGCCAAAATGGTGCATTAACCAGCTTCACTCCTTGAATTAAAACATTTTCACAGTAACTGGGTTCAATAAAGTGTGGACGGAATGAACTCATCATCACCTTATCAGTTTTTTTAACCGGAATGTTGACTGCCTGCCCGTCTTTTAAACCATAAACAGTCGTTGGTCGATGACCATCATCAGTGAAACTCCGTTCGTTTAATGGTACATTCGTTAAATTATCATGACTCAAAATGCCATTCTCTGCATATTCACGGTTATCCAAGGCATGATTTTCAACATGGCGTTCACCCCAGTACCCTTTTTTCCAAGGTCGCCAGTTCCACATATCTTCTCCACCATCTAAAGTTCCTTCACCTGTAATTGCAAGGTCATGTTGTTTTAAGGCAAAAATTAATGGTGAGTAGTTAAAAATATCTGAGCCTTCGTAGCTAGTTTGTACAACCGGATAATATTCATTTGTTCGATTACGCATGAAGCGTAGGGTAGCCCCTTTAGCAATATGCAAATTAACTAAGCTATATAAGCGAATCGCTCCCGTATAGTAAGCACCATCGCTATTTTTAGATTCACCAGCTGGGATCAAGACAGTACCACCATTTTCTTTAGCATCGGCAACTGCCGCCGCAATTGCTTCTCCGTAGTACCATACTTTGCGTTTTTTATAAACTAGTGGCGAATCAGTTTTACTAGGATCCCCTGCTTCATTTCCTTCGGCATAAACTTCATCTCGTTGTTCAATTAAAGGCGCATACTTACTATCAGTAATTTTAAAAATTTTAGCTGCATCAAAGTTGGGAACCGTATTTCTCACTGTTTTTTCAATTTGATAATAGCGCTGATCATCCCAATAAATATCATGTTCATTTATTTTATTTTCCATTACTTCTCACCTTAACTTAAAATAATTGTATGTTTACAGCTGTCATGACCAAGTTCGAACTGTAAATAATCTTCTGTATTC
>CAMXWI010000014.1 GCA_947252915.1 uncultured Lactobacillus sp. | reverse complement strand
CACAATAGAGCAATCGTCGGCAGCGTCAGATGTGTATAAGAGACAGGCATCACATGACCATGTTCATCGGCCAAAATTTGTACTTCAATGTGCTTAGGATTTTCCAAGTATTTTTCAACATAAAGTTCATCATCACCAAATGACGCCTTAGCTTCACTGCGTGCTCGATTGTACGCCGTCTTTAGGTCTTCATCATCCTTAACAATCCGCATACCACGGCCACCGCCACCCATCGCTGCTTTGATCATGATTGGGTAACCATGGGTATGCGCAAAATCAGCCATCTCCTGCATTGACTTCACTGGCTCATTAATTCCCGGAATAGTTTGCAGGCCATTCTTTTCGGCAACTTCCTTCGCCGTAATCTTATCACCAAAGATCTTCAACTGCTCAACTGTTGGGCCAATAAAGGTAATGCCATTTTGTGCACACTTTTCCGCAAATTCTTCATTTTCGGCTAAAAAACCATATCCTGGATGAATTGCATCCGCACCCGTTTGCTTGGCAACCCGAATAATATCATCCATATCCAGGTATGCATCAATCGGCTTCTTGCCCGCGCCAATTTGATAAGCTTCATCAGCCCGGAAACGGTGTACACCGTACTCATCTTCCTTCGCATAGACTGCTACGGTTTGCAAACCAAGTTCGTGACACGCACGAATAATGCGGATCGCAATTTCACCACGATTGGCAATCAATACCTTCTTCAAATTTTCCACCGCCTTAAATAACGAACATCTTTCCTACTTCACTGCTTAATCATACCATAATCTGCGTTTAACAGGGCTGGAAAATGAGAAATTGATTAAAAAGAGCAGGACGAATTATTTTCACCCTGCTCATCAATTACTAACTATTCTTTTTTATTAACCGGAAATGATAATCCTGGTACTGCATTAAGATCATTACCTGCACGATCGCCATGGCGATAAGCAACTTCAGCCGCCGCACCAATCATTGCCGCATTATCACCACAATATTTCAACGGCGCTTGCAGCATTGTTACATCTGGGAAATTCTTACGCATTTCTTTCGTTAATCGTTCACGTAATCCTTGGTTAGCCGCGACCCCTCCAGCTAAAATTAATTGTTTAACTGGGTACTCACCTAATGCCCGTAGCGTTTTTTCCGTCAGTACATCAACCACACTCTGTTGAAAACTGGCAGCTAAGTCATACTTATTTAACTGCTCACCACGTTGATCAGCATTATGACATGTATTAATGAACGCACTCTTTAATCCAGAAAAACTAAAGTCTAGATTAGCTTCCTTTTCCATGGCTCGTGGGAAATGGAAAGTATCTTGTCCCTGATGCGCCCATTCGTCAATGGTCTTTCCTGCCGGATAGTTAACGCCCAACACCCGACCAATTTTATCGTAAGCTTCACCAGCAGCGTCATCTCTAGTTTCACCAATAATTTCGTATTCATGTTCACTAGGCATATAAACTAATTCTGTATGGCCACCAGAAACTAATAACGCCATTTGAGGAAATTGAAATTCACCCACAAACCGTGCCGCATAAATATGACCTTCCATATGATTAATTGGCACTAGTGGTAACTGATGAGCCCACGCCACCGTTTTAGCTGCCGTAACCCCAATTAATAAGGAACCCACTAAGCCAGGACCATACGTGACCGCAACCGCATCTAAATCTTGATAATCCACTTGAGCCGTTTCCAAAGCTTGGTGAATACACCGGGTAATCCACTCAATGTGATGGCGACTGGCTACTTCCGGGACGACCCCACCAAATCGTTGATGGCTTTGGATTTGTGTAGCGACAATGTTAGATAATATTTCAACCCCATTTTTAACAACTGCAACACTAGTTTCGTCACAACTCGACTCAAAGGCTAAAATAAGCGTATCTTTTGCCATTGGTTAATTTCCTTCTCTTTCTAATTTCTTTAACATATCAAATGCATCTTCACCATTATCTCGATAGTAGCGTGCGCGAGTCTGGGTTTGACGAAAGCCAAGCTTCCGATACAAACGTTGAGCACGCTGATTAGAGCGCCGTACTTCCAAGCTCATACTTACGAACCGATCCACTTGCGCCTTTCTTTCAATTTGATTCATTAAAAAGGTTCCCAACCCGTGATGTTGCCAAGCAGGTAATACACCAAAATTTGTGATATGAACATCCTGTGCATAAGCGTTAAAGGCGGCACCAATAAATCCCACTAATTGTTTAGAATCATCGTCAATTAACAATAGATAAAGAGTATTGGGCCGACTCAAATCAATTTTAAAGGCCATTTTGTTCCATGGTGTTCGACCATAAATCTCCTTTTCGACCTCCAAAAGTTGTGGAATATCCAGCAACTGCCCCCTGATAAGTCGATACCGTTGCCGATTAATAATGACATCATGATCTTGATAATGGACCGGTTTGCCATTCACATCATCGAGAAAGTCTGCAAACCAGCGACTAAACTTCTTGAACATAGTTAGCGTCACTATGCTTTCCCGGATGCTGCTTTAGCCAGTTTACTTCTGCTTCAGTCATCCGTAAGTAATTTGGTACAAAATCATCAATATTATCAATCACTGCTGCTTGTTTACCAAGATGGGCTAATTGTTGCGTTGATGGCAACGCATATGTTTGCGGTAGTAACTGGATGTTAGCTGGTAGTTCAACCTTTTCTGCACTGATTTTCCTCGTCAGTTCGCCAACTAGGTATCCACTCTGGTCATGCTTAATTACTGTCTCAATTAATTGCCGATAGCCAATATGTTGTTCAGGGATAACATTGGTTAACTGACCATTCTGGTACTGGTAACCGCCAGCAAATACATTTCCCCGCCGCGCATCCATAAACGGAATAATCAATTGGTTAGTAATTGGTGGAACGTTCGCAGCAATGACCTTCAAGCTTGAAACTCCAACCAAGTCTTTTCCTAAGGTCATTGCTAACGTTTTGGCAGTCGTTACCGCGATTCGCACTCCAGTATACGAACCAGGCCCATTAGCAACAACAATTCGATCAACATCGCTTGGTTGCCAACCAACTTTGGTAAAAAGATCATTGATTGCGGGCAAAACATAAACGCTATGGTTACGTACCATGTTTAATGTAATTGTAGCTTTTAATTGATCATCCTCAACAAGTGCAACACTCATGGGATGATTAGAAGTGTCAAGAGCGAGTATCTTCATCTTTCTCCGTCCTTTCATACAGTAAGTATCTTACCATATTCGTCAAGTCAGCTCAGTGAGTTTCAATATAAAAACGGCGACTGGTTAATCCCAGTCACCGCTGCTTTATTTAATTACGATCATCATAACCCTTTGGATGAGTTGAATGCCACTTCCAAGCCGTAGCAATAATATCATGAACATCATCATATTGTGGCTTCCAGCCCAGTACACTGCGAGCCTTATCACTAGCCGCAATTAATGAGTCTGGATCCCCTGGACGCCGGGCAGCAATCTTGGCTGGAATTTCCTTGCCAGTTACTTCCCGTGCCGCTTCTAGCATTTGCTTATTAGAGAACCCAGTTGAAGAACCAAGGTTAAATGCATTAGATTGGTTATTATCTTCCAAATACTTAAGCGCCAAAATGTGCGCATCCGCTAAATCCATGACGTGAACGTAGTCACGAACGTTAGTCCCATCAGGAGTATTATAGTCATCGCCAAAAATACTTAATTCTGGTCGCTTTCCTTGAGCAACTTGCATAATGATTGGAACCAAGTGGGTTTCTGGCCCGTGATCTTCCCCAATCGTGCCATCCGGAGCAGCCCCCGCCACGTTGAAGTAACGAAGCGCCACAAACTTGATGCCATAAGCTTTATCTGCCCAGGCCATCATATGTTCCATCATGAGCTTAGACAAACCATATGGATTAATTGGCTTTTGCGGATCCGTTTCTTTAATCGGCATGTGCTCTGGAATACCATAGGTAGCGGCCGTCGAACTAAAGACGATGTACTTAATTCCAAAGTCGCGCATCGCTTCCAATAAAGTAATCATTCCACCGGTGTTATTGTCAAAATACTTCAGTGGTTCACTCATGGATTCAGGAACGATTGAGAATGCCGCAAAATGGACAACTGCCTTAATATCCTCGTTTAAAAAGATGCGATCCAGAAAAGCCCGGTCACGGATGTCACCTTGATAAAACTTAGCTTGAGGATCAATTGCTTTCTTATGGCCAGTCGACAGATTATCTGCCACAACCACGTCTTCGCCATTTTCAACTAACCGTTTGACCATGTGTGAACCGATATAGCCGGCCCCACCACAAACCAAAATTGCCATCTTTGTTTGCCTCCATTTTTAATAAAAGTTTACTAAAACTTTACTAGCATTATACCACGTTTTCATTTTAACAGAGATTTGATTTTAAATCTCTTGTAGTTGACTTCGTTCAATTTCATGATCTAGGTATTCAAATAATAAGCCTTCACGGAGACCATTGTTACTGAAACGGACTTCACGTAAATTCAGTTGTCTTAGTAACGCCATTAATGGTAGGAGTCCCCCGACGATCACATCCGCACGGGAACTATTGATACCACGAATTCCAGCCCGCCCATTGCGGTCAGTCGCTAACAACTCATGCATCATTTGGTTGGCTTCGCTGGTTTGCATCGTCAGCCCATGGACTGGTTGGACGGTCGCCGGATCCTTCGCTAATTTCCACCGGTACATTTTGGCTAATGCACGATTACTGCCGCCAAGCGCCACTACTTGCGTATGACGGGCCCGATTTAACCACCGCTGGGTCGATAACATTTCATCAACCTTAATTGTTGCATCGTAGAGGTCAGCTGCCCTAACCTGGTCATTCAAATGATACTTTTGGGAAAGGGTCACTGAACCAATTGGTAAACTTACTAATTCTTCAGCCTGCCCTTGATCAACTAAGATCATTTCCATACTGGCACCTCCAGTATCGATGATTAGACCATTATCAATGGGTAAAGTACGGGAAACGCCGACATAATCTAAGTAAGCTTCTCGTTCACCCGAAAGAATTGTAAAACGGATGTCGAGCTCATTTTCGACCCGGTGTAAGAATTCTGCTTGATTAACCGCCTGCCGGACAGCAGCAGTAGCAACCGCAATTAGCCGCACATCCTTCAATTCTGCGCAAATATTTTTAAACCGGGTTAACGTTGCGATCGTTCGCTCCATTGGCTCCGGTTTGAGAACCTTTTCTGGCCCCATATTTTCTGATAAGCGAACATACTCTTTTTCATAACGAACTAATTCTGTCCGCTGATTTTCAAAAATACGGGTAATTCGTAAACGACAAGAATTCGATCCCAGATCAATAATTGCTAAGTTAATACTCATCGGCTACTCCTTTTCATTGGTCGCAGTCTTGTTTAACAGCAGACCAGAAACATGCTTAGTTAAAGTTTCAAAAACGTTACTAAAATGCTTTTTGTTTTTGCGCTCATGCTTTTCCTTTTTACGTAGTGCTGTGGCCTCATCCATAAAGAATTGTTGTGAGTTCACCGGTTTTTGACCGTCTGGATGCATTTTGACATAGTGATTGCCCACTAATCGCCAAGCTTTAGTATTATCATGCCACATTTCGTGAAAAATACTAATTGCCCGGGCTTTGGTATCATCCTCCGTTACCGGGAATAATTCTTCTACCCGTCGATTTAGATTTCTCGTCATCATATCAGCACTCGCCAAATATATTTCCTCATGGTCGTTTCCGCTAAAGTAATAAATTCGGGAATGTTCTAGGAACCGTCCCACAATTGAATGGACTTGAATGTTACCATGCAATTCTGGTAAATCATTTCGTAAACAAGTAATCCCACGAACAATTAGACGAATCTGTACTCCCGCAGTCGCCGCTTCATATAGGTGAGCAATAATCTGCTTGTCGGACAAGGAATTCATCTTCATACCGATCAATGCAGGATTACCACTTTGCGCGATTTTTATTTGCTGATCAATTTTCTCGTTAATAAAATCCCGAATCCCGTTTGGTGACACATGTAACTTATGGAAATACTTCGGTCGTGCAAAGCCGGAAAGCATATTAAAGAGGTTCGTCATATCACTACCTAATTCATAGTCACAGGTAAGTACTCCCATATCAGTATAAAAATGGGCAGTAACATCATTATAATTTCCCGTTCCTAAATGCATGTATCGCCGTAAACCATCTTCATCCCGGCGAATAACTAACGCTAATTTACAGTGCGTCTTTAGCCCAGCTAGTCCATAGATAACGTGACATCCCATTTGCTCCAGTCGACGTGCCCAACGGACATTATTCTTTTCGTCAAACCGCGCCTTAACTTCGACCAAAACTGTTACTTGTTTTCCACGTTGGGCTGCCATACCAAGATATTTGATAATCGGCGAATTTCCGGATACCCGATAAAGGGTCATTTTAATTGCCAAGGTTGCATCATCCAACGCCGCTTGATGGATAAAATTGACCACCGATTGAAAATCGTCATATGGATGTTGCATTAAATAGTCTTTCTGCCGAATAGCATCGAAAATATTATGATCCATGTCTAAAATTGGGTTCAAATATGGTTTAAATGGCGAATAACGTAAATCAGCATGACCATTGACCATCCCAGATAATTTTTTCAGAAAACTTAAATCAACCGGACCATCCACCCGGTAAATCGCATTCTCAGCCACGTGTAAATTATCACATAAGCGCTCTTCCAACCAGTGGTCAAAGTGATTACCAATTTCAAGCCGCATTACTTGCCCATGTTCGCGAGCTCGTAACTGGTGTTGAACAGACCGTAATAAATCAGACGTATCCTCCTCGGCTACATCTAAATCCATATCCCGCATTACACGATATGTGCCGCTGGCATCAATCTTGTAGCCAGGAAACAATACTGCCATAAATTCTTGAATCAAATCATCGATTAATACAAAATGATTCTTTTCCGGTAATTTTACTAACCGCTTGTAGATACTTGGCACCCGGATTGTTGCAAATTTATCGCCATGGTGCCGACGGTCTTCATGTGGTTCGGGAGTTTGACCAACTACTTCTTGGTCACCCTCCAAAACCGGATCGTTTGCCGGCTTTCCATGCTTTTTCCGGTGAAGTTTTACCGCAATATTTAATGACCCATTATTAATAAATGGGAAGGGCCGGGAAGCATCATCCGCCATGGGTGTCAATACTGGCAATAATTCATCGTTAAAGTACCGACGGGTAAATTCGTAATCACGATCTGGTAAGTCCCGCTCCCGGAGAATTTGAATATCATGGCGAGCTAGTTCGGTCAATACATGCTTGTTATATACTCGGTAACGACGTTCTACCATCTGGTGTTCCTTGTCATTAACAGCTTCCAACTGCTCTTCTGGCGTCATTCCAGAAGCGTCAGTTGTCGTAACTTTGGCTGCGGATAACTTATGCAAAGAAGCAACCCGGACCATGAAGAACTCATCCACATTACTTTGGGTAATCCCAACAAAGTTAGCTTGTTCCAATAATGGATTATGCGGGTCTAATGCTTCATCAAGCACGCGACCGTTAAAATCAATCCACGATAGTTCACGGTTAACGTAGTTCGTTGGTTTATAGAAGTCTTTATACATCGCTTAATCCCTCCCCACAATCATTAATTTAGGATGCAGTCCATATACTTCAGCAAACAGCTGGTTTTTCCGCTCGAATGCCCACTGTTCCAAAACCAAATCATCAGTAGTTTTAACTTTAATCTGCAAATCATCCCCAACTAGTGCTAAATGAACTTGGAGAATCTTTTGCAATCGTGAATCGTCTAAGGAATCTGCTACCCGTAAAATCGCTGCTAATTGGGCCACCGGCAATTGAATTTCACTGTCCAAGTGCATGTAGTGGGGTTGACTAACTTCCGGCGTTTCAGAACTGTGGTACCGTGAAACTTCAGCAATCACTTCATTATCCTGACTGGATAAACCAATTAACGGGTTGGCTTCTAGAATATACGCTGAATGGCGATAGTGCCCTTGCGGGTTAATAAAGTTACCAATGTCATCAACCTTACATGCTACCTCCAGTAACAAACGATAATGGTCATCCAAGCGGTGAATTGGTTTTAGCGCATCATACAACTGCATGGCAACTGCAGTCACAAACCGCTTATGGCTAGAATCCGCCCCATAGCGAATTGCTAGATTATCGGCAGCCGTTTTAACCATTTTAATAACCACTTCGGGGTGTGCACGGGTGACTTCCAATCCATCAAGCACTGAAACGTCCGTCACATAAACTTTCTTGACGTTCAATAACCGCATCATTTGCCGAACAATCAAATAGGTTGGTAAGACCCAGTTAACACTCTGTTCATCAACATCGTAGTGATGAATAATGTATTGATCCGAAGCGTTCAGTAAGTGTTGATACCGTTTATGAAATTCTTTATGGGGAACCTTCTCAACATGCTTTTCAGCTGGTAAATACCGCTCTGCTAACGTTTCGGCACCTTGAATTAACATTGTCGACTCTTCATTATTTTTCAATTCTGGCACTAAGTACTCTAGCTTTGAACTAATGTAATCTAAAATAATGTCACTAGGGGTGGCGGCTGTTTGCCGTAAATTATTAACCAATTGACTAAGACGCGCTTTACCTAAATCGATTTCCCAAGAACGGGTATACTTACCCTTTTTGTAGTAGGCTAAATTACTGGTGTTAAGGCCAATATTTAAGACGTACCCCGTTAACTGTTTCTTCTCAATCTCTTCGTGCTCGACAACTTGATCAACCGCTGCCAGGACATTAGCTAGTGTTTGATCCTTGTTTAACCACTGAATTTTTAATCCAGTGCGCACGTAAATTTGATTTGCAACATACTTTCCCGTAACTAGATCAATATCCGTCAATGCTCCGTATAGATAATAATTAGTTACTTGGTAGTCTGCCAGTAACCTTTTAAAGCCCATCAGATTATTCGCAATGGCTGAAATATTTTCCGCATAATTAGCAATTGCTTGCTGTCCGACATGTAAAGATCCAGACCGGGCTTCATTGACAACCTGGTGTTTATCTAAATCAATGATTCTTAAGGTTAACCGATCGGGTTTTAAGAAGATTAATCCCAATAATCCTTTTTCCACAGCAAACGCCCCTTTACTTCTCCTGATTACTATTTCAGAATACCACGGACCATGCAAAAAAGGGAATTCATCAATTGATGAATTCCCTTTTAAAATTTTCACTGCCATTTAATCGTCGCCATAGCACACTTTTGCGTTCCTACCCAAATCTGATGCTGGGTCGTCCATTCCTGTTCATTGTTTTCTATAGTGGCGGCCATACTGTTGACCACTGTCTGTGGACGCACTTCATGCTCATAATTCATCCGGATCCCTACAATTTGGTGTTTCTGCAAGAAATCATGATCTAACGTATCAAGCATCCAATCAAAATACCGGGCATTATTCACATGACCGTTGTAATCAATATCAAAATAACGAACCTGATAGTGGTTTTCTTGCCATTCATCAGTTGCCACTACCTTATCCGGACGAGCCACCTTTGGCAATCGTAGGCTGCTGGCTGCTTCATATGGAGTCATAATTACTTCTGGAATTTTAGCCATTCGCCGTTTATGTAAATCCATATAAACAAAGAGGCCGTTCACCGTCCCAATAATTTGCTCATGGTAATCTTTGATCACAAATTGGCGAACCACGAAGTATTTATTGTAAGCAACAATTGCAGTTTCAAATTTGACCTGTTCATTTTCTTTTGGCCATTCTCGTTGAAAATGCCCTTCATAATCAATGATTACCCAGCCACCGCCAAGCTCTTTGGTGACGTGTTCATCCACCCCTAACTGAGCATTCTGTTTTTCGGAAGCTAAGATCATCAACGCCACTAGCATACTCAAGCTAAGATGGCCACTGGGATCACATTCATAGTAATTAACTTGATGCTCAAGGATAAATTTTTGTCCTGCCATAATAACTCCTAAAACTGATGATACTGTTTGTATAACTCTTGTCTTTTAATTCCTAAGCGTTTTGCTACTAATTTAATGGCAGCATTCGTACTGAGTCCATTAGCTACTTCTTGGTCAACCTGTTCAATTGGCGTCCCCTGCGATCGTTCCTGAATTTGCTCAATTGATTGATCATTACCGGCCACTAAAATCACAAATTCGCCCCGAACCGGATTTGTATCAGCCCACTCGATGACTTCAGAAAGCGAACCGCGAATAAACTCTTCATAACGCTTGGTTAACTCCCGGGCTAAAACCACCCGCCGTTCCATTCCTAAAACTTCCGCCATGGTTTTCAAAGTTTTTTTCAGTCGGTGGGGTGCTTCGTAAAAAATCATTGTTTCACGATGCATTTTCAGTTGTTTTAACTGGCGGACTTGTTGCTGGTGTTTACGCTCTAAAAAACCATAAAAAGTAAATGGCTGCGGACTCAGACCTGATGCAATTAATGCCGTGATCCCAGCATTAGCCCCCGGAAGCGGTACAACGGGGATATCCGCGCCCACACAAGCAGCCACTAATTCCTTCCCCGGATCAGAAATAGACGGCATTCCAGCATCACTACATTGGGCAATTTCTTGACCCGCCTTTAATTTTTCAATTAACTGGGGGATTCGTTCTGCCGTATTGTGTTCATGAAACGAAATCGTGGGGGTATGAATATCAAAGTGATTGAGTAAGATTTGCGTATGCCGAGTATCTTCGGCAGCAATTAGGTCGACTGCCGTTAAAGTCTTAATTGCTCGCATGGTCATATCGTCTAAATTACCAATTGGTGTTGGTACCAAATACAGTTTCCCAGCGTTTTCGCGAAAGCTCGACATTGTTTGCATTATCCCTTACTCCTTAATTATGCCGCCCATAAATAGCATCTAAGCAAAACGTACAAGATTCATTTGGCTCCAGGCGTTTACCATACATGTCATTACAAACATGAAACCCTTCCTGATAGAGCTTTTGCAACATTTTTCGTGACTCAGAAAGACCCTCTTCTTGTTTTTGAACATGTTTATCCGCAATCACTTCGTGCAAATGCTCATTTTCAATCGTTAGCCGCGCATTTTCTGCTAAGACCTTAGTCATCCGGTCAGAAAGAATTTCAATGCTTTCCATTAAATCCTTGGTTTGTTGACTTAACCTGGCAAATTGCTCGTAAATTTCGCTCTTATCAACTGGTTGTTTTTCCATGACAATTCACCTACCCATGTAACAACTTTAAGATCCGTAACGTTTGTTGTTCGGCCACGTTTTGAAAACTAATATTTTGTCCCAACATCTGGTGAGCTTCAAGAGTCACCTGACTAGCCTGAATTAACTGATGCATCGAATACCGCTGGACACCATTAACAATGATTTCCTGCCATTGCTGAAAATACAATTGGTCACTTTCTGCTGGCATTAATTTAGCAACTAGTCCATCACGCCAGATTAACGCCATTAAATCCAGCATCAGTAATTGCTTTTCTCGTTCACTAGCAAGCCCCTTCATGACTGTTTGAATATCCACGAAAGCCACGGGATCTCCTTGAACTAATTCTTTAAACCACTGCACAACTGCGTCAATCGCTTTTGCTAACCAATCATCAGCCACCCATTGAGCTGCCTGCTCAGCTGAGTCTGTTAACCCTAAAATAATTGATAGTAAGTATTCTGGAATTTTTTTGCTATCCAGCAACTCTTGAGTAATTGTCTTAGCAAGCGGTTGTAATTCAATAATCTGGGTTCGGGATTGAAT
>CAMXWI010000013.1 GCA_947252915.1 uncultured Lactobacillus sp. | reverse complement strand
TCTACACAATAGAGCAATCGTCGGCAGCGTCAGATGTGTATAAGAGACAGAAAAGTAATAATCGTAAACGTTAATTGTAAAATCAATGTCAAAACTGACTGCATTCCGTTGTACTGCATTTGATGCCTCCTCAACCAATTTATCTTACCATATTCATCAAGGAGCACCCCATCATCAACGTAAAGTTTAAATTTATATTAAAAAAATAGCTTGGCGTTGTGCCAAGCTACCTTTTTAATTTTCATTTGATACTCGTAACCGGTTAATTGCCCGTGCTAAGTGCACTTGACCACGAGACAATTCATCTGGGTCATTGACCTCACGAGCGTGTTGAATGGACTTTTCAGCCCTTGCTTTCGCATTTTGTGCTCGCTTGACATCAATATTCTTTTGCAATTCGGCACTATCAGCAATGACTTCGGCATGTTGTCCATCAAATTTAACGTAACCGCCGTTCACCGCAACAAAAGTGTCATGGTCGCCAGTATCCGCATGCTTAACAGTTAACTCACCAATCGTTAAGGACGCGATTAGCGGAAGGTGATCTGCCATCAATCCCATTTCACCAGTCCCGGTTGTCACAATCAACATAGTAGTTTCATCGTTATAAACCGTACCATCGGGAGTGATAATGCTAACGTGGAAAGTTGCATCAGCCATGATCATCCCTCCTAATCTTTAACTGCTGAGTCTTCTTGCATTTTCTTTGCTTTTGCCTTGACGTCATCAATATTACCAACCAACCGGAAAGCTTCTTCTGGAAGATCGTCATACTTTCCTTCAAGAATTTCCTTGAAGTCCTTTACGGTTTCCTTCAATGGTACATAGGCCCCTGGAGTACCCGTAAATTGTTCGGCAACACTAAAACTTTGGGATAAGAAGTTTTGAATCCGTCGTGCACGCGCCACGATCGTTTTTTCTTCATCAGATAATTCATCCATCCCTAGGATTGAGATGATATCTTGAAGTTCACGGTACCGTTGCAAGACGTGTTGAACTTCGGTTGCTACTTCATAGTGTTCCTTACCAACGATTTCTGGCGTTAAGGCCGTTGATGTCGATGCTAGTGGGTCCACGGCTGGATAAATCCCAATTTGCGTTAACCGACGTTCCAGGTTTGTAGTGGCATCCAAGTGGGCAAACGTAGTGGCCGGTGCTGGGTCGGTGTAATCGTCGGCCGGCACATAAACCGCTTGAATTGAAGTAATGGACCCCTTCTTAGTAGAAGTAATCCGTTCTTGCAGTTGACCCATTTCTGTTGCCAGAGTTGGTTGATACCCAACAGCTGAAGGAATCCGCCCCAGTAGAGCAGATACTTCTGAACCGGCTTGGGTAAACCGGAAGATGTTATCAATGAACAGCAAAACATCTTGCCCCTTCACATCACGGAAGTATTCAGCAATTGTTAAACCAGTCAAAGCAACCCGCATCCGGGCACCAGGTGGTTCGTTCATCTGACCATAAACCATGGCTGTCTTGTCAAGGACTCCAGAACCCTTCATTTCGTAGTACATGTCGTTACCTTCACGACTACGTTCACCAACACCGGTGAAAACTGAAATCCCGTTGTGTCCTTGGGCAATGTTATGGATTAATTCCTGAATTAAAACGGTCTTACCAACTCCGGCACCACCGAAGAGTCCAATCTTACCCCCACGAACGTAAGGAGCCAACAAATCAATAACCTTAATCCCAGTTTCCAGAATTTCAGTTTCGTTGTTCAGATCATCATACTTCGGTGCATCCCGGTGAATTGGCATCCGTTGAGCGTCTTCGCCAAATTCTGGTCCACCATCGATTGGTTCACCTAAGACATTAAACACCCGTCCGAGAGTATCGTCACCAACTGGCACACTAATTGAAGCACCAGTATTTTCAACGTCCATACCACGCTTTAAGCCGTCAGTACCATCCATCGCAATTGTCCGGACGACACCATCACCTAATTCAAGGGCCACTTCAACCGTTAAGGTCTTATCATCAGCCTCTTGAATCTTTAAAGCAGTATTAATCTCAGGGAGTTTTTCGTCTGCAGGAAATTCAACATCGACAACTGGTCCAATAACTTGGACAACTTTACCAGTAGTAATCATGTATTTCCTCCCATTTACGAATTATTCTTGTGCTGTCATTCCACCAGTAATTTCTGTTATTTCCGTGGTAATGGCAGCTTGACGTGCACGGTTATATTGCAACTGTAATGTCGCAATAATATCGTCAGCATTATCAGAAGCAGACTTCATAGCGTTAGCACTTGATGCGTGTTCCGACGTTTTAGCATCCAAAATCGCTCCATATACTAAACTGTTAGCATATTGGGGAACTAACAAACTAATCATCTGTAGTAAGCCCGGTTCAAGATCGTATTCTGCTTCGATATCTGCAGTTACACTTTCTTTTACCCGTTCATCTTCATGTTCCTCTAATGACTTTTGCGAAATTGGGAGGAACAATTCGGTTCGTTCATGCGAGACCATCCGGTTTACGAAATGGCTATACGAAATATATAGTTGATCATAAACCCCGTCCTCAAACATTTGAACAGCCTTTTTTACAATTCCTTCCACTTCACGATAGGTGGGCACGTCGCTCACACCCGTATACTCAAAGACAACATTCATTCCGCGTTTTTTGAAGAATTCCGTCCCGGTTTTTCCAACCGTGAGAAAAACGGTGTTATCTTTGGTGAGGCCATTCTTTTTCATTGTATCGAGGGTAGATTTAATGACGTTACTGTTGTAACTCCCCACCAATCCCCGATCAGATGTAATTACTAAAATACCGACCTTTTTTACCGGGCGCTCATCAAATAGCGAGCCAATTTCAGCCCCTATTTTCTCAGCATTTTCTCTGTTTTTTAGAGTGGCAATATGAGATTTAACCAGGCTTGCCAAAATTGCCTTGACCTCATCAGCATAAACTTGATAGGTCTTGGTATGGCTTTGAACTTGGTTCAACTTTGCCGTAGAAACCATCTGCATTGCGGTTGTAATCTGACGCGTACTCCGCGTTGAATCCAACCGACGCTTAACTGCAGCTAATGATGCTGGCACTAAATCTCACCATCCTTTCTTAAACGTCAGTATTTAGTCTTCAGCCTCTTGTGCTTCATCTTGGCCAGTAGCGGTTGCCTTCTTTTGATCACTGGTTTCAAAGGTGTCCTTAAAGGAACTAATTGCTTGATCCAGTGCGTCTCCTTCTGGCAACTTACCAGTTGACTTAATTTGATCATACAAGTCTTGGTGGTTAGCACGCATAAAGTTAGCTAACTCACTTTCAAACCGCAGAATATCATCAACAGGTAAACTATCCAAGTAACCATGGCCAAGGGCATACAGGGTCACAACTTGTTGTTCAACTGGTTGTGGCTGGTGTAAACCTTGTTTCAAGACTTCAACCGTCCGTTCACCACGGGCCAGCTTAGCTTGGGTAGCAGCATCCAAGTCAGAACCGAATTGGGCAAACGAAGCCAGTTCGTTATAGGAAGCAATATCCAAACGTAAGGTCCCAGATACTTTCTTCATCGCCTTAACTTGGGCATCACCACCAACCCGTGAAACCGAAGCCCCGGCATCAATGGCTGGTCGTTGTCCAGCATAGAATGAATCCGCATTTAAGAAGATTTGACCATCAGTAATGGAAATAACGTTCGTTGAAATATAAGCAGACACGTCACCGGCTTGCGTTTGAATGATTGGTAGGGCCGTCATTGATCCCCCACCCAAGTCATCTGATAACCGGGCTGCCCGTTCTAGCAACCGTGAGTGAGTGTAGAAAATATCACCAGGGTATGCTTCACGACCAGGTGGCCGCCGTAAAATCAATGAAAGTTCACGGTAAGCATCCGCTTGCTTTGATAAATCATCATAGATAATCAAAACGTCCCGACCATTGTACATGAACTCTTCACCCATAGCGGCACCTGCATATGGCGCAATATATAGCAATGGAGCCGGGTTAGAAGCAGAAGCAGATACAACAATCGTGTAATCCAGGGCACCATAACGCCGTAAAGTTTCTACTGCTGCCCGAACCGTTGATTCCTTTTGACCAATTGCGACATAGATACAAATCATGTCTTGATCTTTTTGATTAATAATTGTGTCAATGGCGATTGAAGTCTTACCAGTCTTCCGGTCACCGATAATCAATTCACGTTGACCACGACCGATTGGTACTAATGCATCAATCACCTTAATCCCGGTTTGGAGCGGTTCAGAGACACTCTTCCGTTCCATAACATCGGGAGCCTTCTTTTCAATTGGACGTGTCTTGTCGGTTTTAATTTCGCCAAGACCGTCAATTGGTCGTCCTAAAGGATCCACAACCCGACCGAGTAAGGCATCGCCAACAGGGACTTCCATGATTCGACCAGTCCGCTTGACTGTATCTCCTTCACGAATTCCTGTATAGTCACCTAGAACAACGATACCGACGTTGTTCGATTCGAGGTTTTGGGCCATCCCGTAGACGCCATTATCAAATTCGAGCAACTCACCAGCCATGGCATTTTCAAGCCCGTCGGCACGAGCAACACCATCACCTACGTAAGTCACAGTTCCCGTTTCTTCAACGGAGATTGTGTCTTGGTAGTTGGCAAGTTGCTTCTTGATGAGTGAACTGATTTCCTCAGTTTTAATGCTCATACAAATCTCACCTCTTCAAGTACAAAACAACCTAATTAACAAGTAACCGACGCATTTTCTCCAACTTTGTTTTTAGACTACCATCAAGTGTCTGACTGCCGACTTTGACAATCAATCCACCAATAATTTGTGGATTAACTGTTTCATTTAGTACGACTTTGTTGGCACCTAAACGATGTGCTAATGTTTCAGCTAGTTTATTACGTCTTTCTTTATCCAGTTGCACGGCAGAGACGACATCAGCATGAATCCGTTTGTGTGCTTGGTCATACTGTGTTTCAAACTCATCAATAATTGCAACCATTTCGTCCATTCGACCATAATCGAAGACCATTTGAATTAAGTTAGCTACCAATTGACTGGCACCCTGCTTTAATTCATTAACCATCGCCACTTTTTGGTCTTGACTTAAATTGGTTCCACTAAGGGCCCGTTGCAGACCCGCGTTCTGCTCGAAAACAGTCCGCAGTGCAACAAGTTCTTGATAAGTCTGTTCAAGTTGGTCGTCAGTATCAACCAATTCAAATAATGCCTTGGCATACCGCTTAGCAACCGTCTTCTTATCAAGACTCATTTTTTACTCAACCCTTCAATGTAAGAATCAATTAACTGTTGTTGATCGTCCGCATTTAATTGCTTATTAATCAACTTAGCCGCAATTTCAAGAGATAGGTTTGCAACGTCATCCTTTGCGCCATTCAGTGCATCTTGACGTGCTTGTTCAGCGTCACGTTGTGCTTGTTCTTGAATGGATTGCGCGTTTTGATGAGCTTCATCCACGATTTGGTTACGAAGATTTTCACCATTTTTCCGTGCTTCATCCACAATTTGGGTGGCTTCTTGCTTTGAGCCTTGTAATTCAGCTTGCCGTTGAGCAGCTAACTTCGCAGCATCCTTGCGATCTTTGGCGGCACTATCAATATCATCAGCAATCTTATTCGCCCGTTTTTCCATCATTTCGGTAACCGGCTTCCATGCAAAGTGCCAAACTAATAGTGCCAAGATAATGAATGAAATTAAGTAAAATAACATATCACCCATGTATAAGCTGTTTGATTCAGCCAGAACTAGCATTCATGACACCTCCTTTCCTATTCTTTAAAGCGCTTCTGTCGTCACTACTTGTTCATAACCAAGAAGGCAACAACGATTGCCAAAATAGGAACCCCTTCAATCAAACCAACACCGATAAACATCGTTGTCCGGAGCTGACTTGCCATTTGTGGCTGACGAGCCATTGAATCAACAGTATGAGAAATAACTAATCCGTTTCCGTAACCAGTAGCGAGCGCTGCACAAGCGGCAGCAATACCAGCAGCAATTGCACCCATTTTTGAGTACCTCCTTAAAATTATATAAGTACTAATCCCCAGAAACCTTCCGAGAAATATAAACCGTTGTTAATGTTACAAAGACATAAGCTTGGATTGCACCAATAAACACTGAGAATCCTTGCCAAATCATTTCAACTGGCAAACTAACAATGATTGTTGGCCATCCGTGCGAGAAAGCCATTTTACCAAGCAAGCCTAGCAAAAGTTCCCCAGCATAAATGTTACCAAAAATCCGGAGACCCAATGTTAAGAAGTTACTTACTTCTTCAATTAGGTTAATTGGCAACATCAATGCACTTGGCGAAACGAATTCAGCAAAGTATCCTTTAATACCATTGTGAACCATTCCAGCAAAGTGTGAGAGAACGATCACCATCAGTGAGAACGTCAAGGTAATCACTGGATCGGCCGTTGGACTTTTAACCAATTCATGACCGTTCCAACCAACCTGAAGAAAGAGTCCCAATTGGTTGGCAACGAAGATGAAAATAAACAGAATGAAAATGAAGTAGCTGTATGCACCGCTAATGTCACGATTCATCTGGCCGCGCACAATCCCATTCGTAAATTCAACCAGCCATTCAAGAACATTTTGACCACCCTTTGGCTTCATTTGGATATGTCGTGACAACCCAAACAATAAGCAAAAGACGATTACACAGACAACTAGTCCAGAAATCATATTGGTGATATTAAATGTCAGGCCAAAAAGGTTAAAAGTATAAGCATCACCGCCCATTCATATTCCACCTCTTTTCCTCATAACATAAAATAAGGTCTGTAAAGTTGAGAAATGTAATGACAAGACTCAAATTACAGACCTAAATATATCATTTTTTAATCTAAATATCAAAGGCCCACCGATGAATTCTGACTCTTGACCAAGATGTAAAATGATAAAATTATTAGATGTTTTAATCTATTTTTCATCATTTCGTTCACTAGCCGCTTCTTGCGGCAAAATCAAGTTCAAGGCAATGCCGAGAACTGCCGCTACGGCGAGACCAGAAAATTGATATTGACCTAATTTCAGATAAGCATTACCAATCCCAATCACTAGTATAACTGAAGAAATCATCAAATTCCGCTTCTTGTTAAAATCAATTTGATCTTCAATCATTACTCGCAGACCGCTTGAAGCAATGACCCCGAATAAGAGGAAGGAAATCCCCCCAATTACTGGTGAAGGAATTGATTCAATTAACGCACTTAATTTACCAACGAAGCTAAAGAACACTGCAAAGAGGGCCGCTCCAGCAATAACGTAGACACTGTGGACCTTCGTAATTGCTAAAACTCCAATATTTTCACCATAACTAGTGACTGGCGGTCCACCAACAAATCCTGCAATAATGGATGCCGTCCCATCACCGGCGAGAGTGTGGTTCAATCCGGGATTCTTAAAGTAGTTTCGTTCCGTTAATTCGTTTAACACCATAATGTGGCCAAGGTGTTCAGTCATTGTTACAAAGGCGATTGGAGCCATACTAAGAATTGCTCCCCAATAAAACTTTGGCACGTAGTTGACAAATGGTACTTGGAATTTAGGGAGGCTAAACCAGTGTGCCGCCATTACCGGGCTAAAGTCCACAATTCCAAATAAAACTGCAATGACGTAGCCAAAAACAATTCCCATCAAAATTGGGATCAATCCCAAAAAGCCCTTAAAGTACATATTAAATGCTACCGTCAACAACATCGTAAGCATGGCAACAGCAAAGAAACGAATATCATAATGTCCATTATTAATCGTTGCGTCCTTCGCCGCCGTACCGGCAAGCGACAAACCAATTACCATTACTACCGGTCCAACAACAATCGGTGGCAAAATCCGGTCAATCCAATCTGAGCCGAAGAAACTAACAATTAAAGCGACAATTAAGTAGACACAACCTACTGCAACCGTCCCTTGGGCAATCCCCGGATATCCCGTTGTCTTCATCAGTGCCATCATCGGAACCACAAATGAGAAACTTGATCCCATGTAGGCAGGAATTTTATGCCGCGTAATCAGCAGGTACATTAGAGTCCCCACCCCTGAACTAAATAGTGCAATTCCGGGATTTAACCCCACCAGAATTGGTACCAGCACGGTCGACCCAAACATTGAGAACATGTGCTGCAGGGATAAGCCAAACCATTGCCCTGCTTTTGGCCGTTCATCAACGTCCAGAACTACGTCGCGTCGTTTTGCCATTGCAACTCGCTCCTTCCAAAAAATAAACCCTTAGGTTCGAGAACCCAAGGGTTTACGTTCACGGAAAGCAATCCACTCCGTGCCTATTTAAACGTACTACCTTTGAGGCCTCTCTGGACCTAATTAAAGGATAATTATTCATTGCCTGTATCATACTGACTTTCCTTGTCCTTGTCAACACCTTTTCGCGAATTCCAAATCACAAGGCCACTAGTAATTGGAACTGCAATAATAATCCCGATAAACGAAATTAAGACCGTTACTAATTCAGTCACCAGTAATTTATTATTAAAAATTGCGCCAAACGAATAGTTAAGTCCGCAAAACCAGACAAAAAGAGCTAAAAAATTACCTAGAAAGCCCAGTAATAATGTATTCAATGTTGTGCCGATAATATGCTGACCAATTTGCAAGCCACTTGTTAGCAAAGCAGTAGCTTTAAGTAATGGTTGGCCAGTAATAATTTCTCTAAGGCCACTAGCTAAGGCAATTGTGAGTTCTGCCACTGCTCCTAAGCAGCTTAAAATCATTGTCATTTCGCCCACTTTGACATAATTAATCCCAATCAGAATGGACATTCCTTCCAATTCATTGCTATTCTCCAGACTGAACCCGGTAGCTTGAACAAAGTGCTCTGTTAATAATACTAAGCCTACCACCATGATCATGACAATGAATGCTGCTTCAAAAGCACTGACACTGACTCGAAGATCTTCAGTCCCCATAAAAATGGTCGTTGCAAGAATTAACGTTCCTAAAACAAGTGTCACCCAAAGCGGCGCCACATGGAGAGCAACTAAAACTAAGCCAATATAGAAGTAACAAAAATTCAGAAACAAGCTTAAAAACGTTATCCAGCCCTGTCGACCACCGACAATGATCATTAAGATAAGCAGAATCAGGCCTAGTGCAGTAATTGTACTCATTTTGTACCCTCCTTTGCGATCAACAAAGATGTCACTAGACTGACCACTGGGATAGTTACCACAATGCCAATTCCAGAAACTAAACTTTGGGCAACCCCTAGACTCATCGTCATGCTAAAGGTATAACCCCATGAGTTTCCATTACGCAGCATCAAAACTGCGTTGGTCAGTGTTGAAAACAGAAAAATCATTAAAAGAATGTTAGTCAGCGGACCCATGACTGTTTGACCGACTTGCCGTCCTACATCAAAGAGTTTACGCCATGGAACCTGGGGATCCAGTCGTTTAACTTCGAACATCATGGCTAAAATATCACTTGATTCATCCATTACTGCTCCTAAACAACCGATCATGATCTCTGCTAAATATAATAATCGGTAATTTTGGGTAACAAACTGCATCGCCTCATAGTAAATCCCGCGTTCATTGGTTAGCGAACTAACCAATAAAAAAGTTCCTAATGATATACCAACACCCATCATTGTAGCTAACAGCGTGGCAAAAGTCTGTTTATTCCAACCATAAACAAATGTGAGTGTTGATAAAGCCATCAAAAACGAGAATCCTGCAAAAATTGGAAGGATATATTGAGCCTGCGTTGCAATGTCAATCTGGATTGCCACGATGAATAAGCCAACGTTAAGCAATGCTGATAATAACGCAAATACTCCGACCTTGCCCATCATAATGATTAACAATAAAATCACTAACCAAGTTAAAATAACGACCGTCGTATCACGCTTTAATCCAGTTACGTTAGCAGTTAAGTGACCGTGGTCACTTCGCAATTGAGTTAAAAAAGCCTGTTGGCCACGCCGGTACTTTTGATCCATGCCGCCTGACTTTGAATATGTATTATTGACTGTCACCCGTTGCCCACGATAACGACCGTTCATCATTTTCATGGTGACCCGTTGCTTAAATTGTTGATCTCGATTATTAAACTGATCTTGTGTTTTTTGTTGATGGGTCACTTGTACACTCACTACTTTACCAATTGGGCGTTGGTAAAATCGCTGATTATTACAGCTCCAAATAATACTAACTACAGCACCAATAATCAGTAAGCATACTAGCCAGCAGCGTCGCGACCATTTCACTCGTGATTTTAGCATTAAATCGCTTCTTTCTATAACAGCTATTTTACGCTGGATCATTTTCCTGTCAGCATTAATTTAGTAAACTAATCGTTTTTTTAATCAATCTGTTTTAAAATAAACCCATCAAATACATCAAAAGGGACTGATTTTTTTATGGCTGAGTATCATTTATACTTGGTTCGCCACGGCCAGACATTTTTAAATACTTTTCATCGCCTTCAAGGATGGATTGATTCCGGACTCACAGAACTCGGTAAAAAGCAAGCCGTTGCTACCGGAGCAGCCTTGCATGATATTAATTTCAACTTAGTAGTTTCATCAGATCTAAACCGTGCCATTCAAACCCGGGACCTGATTGTCCAGCAGCTATCTTCTGCCGCGCTGCCGATTCAATCTGACCCTGCTTTCCGTGAAGTCTTCTTCTCTGCATTTGAGGGTCTGCCCGCCGACTTAGTTTTTCAAAGAATCGCCCAACGCAATGGCTTCATTAGCCAGGACGATATCATCGCCAAAAAGGGGTTCGCATATGTCCGTCAACTGATGCAAGATGATGATCCTACTCATAAAGCAGAACTCTATCCTGACGTCATCGCTCGCTTTCGTAAGGGGCTTGCTCATATTACCCAAACATTACCGACCGGTGGCAACGTACTAATTGTTTCTCATGGTGCCTTCATCAGAACCATCGCAGATTATCTCGGGGTTAATATCGTAAATAATTTCCCTAGTAATGCTGGGGTAACGGAATTGGCCATGTCACTACCAAGTAACGTCCGAATGGTCGAATATAATCGCTCCACTCTTTAATAAAAAAGCTCTGCTTGAATGCAGAGCTTTTTTATTTACTTCGTACCGAATAGCCGGTCCCCAGCATCACCCAGTCCGGGAACAATGTAACCATCATCATTTAAGTGATCATCTAAACCACAAGTGTATAAATCAACGTCAGGGAACTTTTCACGAACAGCTTGAACACCCTCTGGTGCAGCTACCAAGCAGGCAAACTTGATATTCTTTTCGGAACATCCACGCTTCTTCAAGGCTTCGATTGCCATAATTGCTGAACCACCAGTGGCTAACATTGGGTCAACCACAAATAATTGGCGTTCTGTAATGTCGTTGGGCAACTTCACAAAGTATTCATGAGGCTTTAAAGTTTCTTCATCCCGATACATCCCGATAAAACCAATCTTGGCAGCTGGAATTAATTCAGTCATGCCATCCACCATTCCTAAACCAGCCCGTAAAATCGGCACAATCGCTACTTTTTTACCAGCTAATTCTTTTTTAGTGGTTTTGGCAATTGGGGTTTCTACTTCGACATCCTTGAGTGGCATCGAACGAGCAACTTCATATGCCATCAACGTCGCCAATTCCTTGACCGTTTCACGGAACACCTTCGTACCAACATTTTTGTCCCGAATCATCGTCAATTTATGTTGGATCAGCGGATGGTCTAAAACTTCAAACTTTCCCATGGTTAATACACTCCTTTTTGTTTCTCAATTATTGTACCAAAAACCATGTCATTTGTTAGACCTTTCCGGCATTTAATTTAAAAATTTATTTTAAAAATTCATCGCGGAAGTGTTGACCACCAGCAGAC
>CAMXWI010000012.1 GCA_947252915.1 uncultured Lactobacillus sp. | reverse complement strand
ACCCATTTGCAGCGTTCTATATATCAATGATTCGATAAAAAATCACCATTTTTTCGATTTCTGGACAAATCGTTGCAAAATATTAATTACAAAATCAATCACTTATTTCCGGTTAATGTTACTTTCTCAAAAATCACCCACTAAATTAAACCGTCTAGATTTATAAATCATTCTTAATTATTCTTCACCCACTGATTGTTTTATTTATCAACATAAAAACGGGAATGTCCAGCAATTGGACATTCCCGTTTTAAAATAAATTCCTTAGTTAATCGAATGGTGTAATTGCAAAACTAAACTCATAGTCAGTATCAGCTGGCAAGGTAGCATCCTTTTCGACGTCAGCTCCCCAACTATCAATCCCGCCGACACCACGGACGGCTCCAGCAACCACCAGGACCGTCCGACGAGGAACTGGTAATTCTTCAATGTGAGTTGCGGATTCTAATTCTTCTGCCGTATATGGCAATAAACTGAAATTAAATGGCTGGTTAGTTTGTACAAAATTAAGCGTAAATGGTTGTGGGTGTAGATCAGTATTGTTTTGCGTTGTTTCACGTGTAACTTTTAATGCACTCGTCCGCATGTGCATCCCCATTTCCTGTGGAACCAGGTATGGAGTTAATGGTAAGCCATCGATGTGATACGTCCCCTCTTGACCACCAGCCAGCCGATCTGGATAGGTCTCACCCGATAGCCCGCTGTAGGTAAAGCCAGTCGCCATCGTTGGCATGATCATCCGCACACCGAAAGTTGGGAGTTCAGGAAGTTCCTTTTCCCCGTAATAATGGGCATTAACTTGAATTCGTCCACTACTTGAAACAACGTAAGTCACAGTTGTTTGGGCAACTGGTGTTGTAGCGGTTGAATAGGTAAATTTGACCATTACCTTTTCTGCTGTTTCATTCCCTGTAAAACGATTATTTAATGGTGCAATTGGCAATTCAGTGAAGTAATGATCGTCTACCGTCAGTTCAATTGCCGTGCACTTAGGAAACATATCTGCACCGAGCCATTGCGCACTATGGTATGAAAAGCCATTACCAAGATCATTACTAGTACTTGCCCGCCAGTAAGTTGGGTAAATTAGCCGATACAGCCATTCGCGATTGTTAATCTTCAATGATTCCAGGCTTCCCCGTTCATAACTAAAGAGGTATTCAAACCCATTCCCGTGTAAACCGAGTACCCCATCACCATAAACTACGTGCATTTTATTTGAGTTGGCCATAGTAGTATTTCACCTCCTGCATTGCGGGTTTAGGAACCCGATTTGCAAACATTAAACCATCTCCGGAAAAGTCGGCATCTGTATGCCGATCATCAAAATCACCGCCATACCGCATTACTAACTGTCCCGTTACCGGATCCGTAACTTGGATGGCTTGGTCGATGAAGTCCCAAATGAAGCCACCGCAGTAAACTGGATATTTCTTGATCAAATCAACATAAGCCTGCATTCCACCAACCGAATTGCCCATGGAGTGCATATATTCACATTCCATAAACGGCTTATCAGGGTTATTTTTCAAATATTCTTCCACATCTTTTGGTGGCAAGTACATCCGACTTTCAAAATCAGAAATTTGATCCCGGTATTCAGGATTTTGGCAAGCACCTTCATAATGAACCAGTCGGGTATCATCATGTTGCTTATAAAATTGCTCCATCGCCGCAATATTGTCTCCAGCGTATGATTCATTTCCCAGTGACCAGAAAAGAATACTTGGATGATTTTTAAAAGTTTCATAGTTTGTCCGTGCCCGGTCTAAGACAACATCGCGCCACTCTGGAACTGATCCTGGAACATTGTATGAAGGTTCTACCGCACCCATCTTTTGCCAAGTCCCATGCGATTCCAGATTGTTTTCTGCCATCATATAAATGCCATTTTGATCACAAAGGTAGTACCACGGAATTTGATCAGAATAGTGACAAGTTCGCACCGCATTAATATTATTTTCTCGGAACGTTGCGATGTCTTGTTTCATATCTGCTAACGTAATGCAGCGGCCCGTTCGACAATTCCATTCATGACGGTTAACGCCATTAATAATCAGACGGTGACCATTCAGCTTGAGCACATGGTCTGGATCAATTTCGACGCGGCGGAACCCAAACTGATACGGAATGACTTCTAATAACTGGCCAGCTTGATCATACACCGCAATTTCCAGACGATAAAGATACGGATCCTGATTATCCCATAAATGAACCTCTGAAATGGTCCCCGATTCAATCGTTAAGGTTTCTGCCACACTTTGATCAGTACGTAAGATTGTCCGTCCGGACTGATCTTGGGCGGTAATTGATACCGTCCCCGCCATGGATCCCGTCATTTTGAGATTTACCAATAACTGTCCGGACGTGTAATCATCATTTACGGTTGGCTTAATCAGCAAATCCTCAACATGAGTATCGGGAATAGCCTGCAAGGTTACATTGCGAAAAATCCCTGAAAAGCGGAACATATCCTGATCTTCCAGGTAGGACGCCGTACTGTGTTTAAAGACGGCCACCGCTAGCACATTGTTTTCTTCCCGTAAAAATGGTGTTAAATCAAATTCACTAGGGGTAAAGCTATCCTCGGCATAACCAACAAATTCACCGTTTAGCCATACATACATGGCTCGTTCAACACCAGCAAATTGTACCCGAACGTGATGGCCCCGTAATCCTGGTTGTAAATCGAAGTGAGTGCGGTAGCAACCTACCGAATTATCATCAGCTGTCGAAAATTGCCCGGAAACAATCCCCTGATCATTCGTAAATGATGGGCGCCGGAAATGGTGCCCTTCCCAAGAATAGAGAGTATTAATGTATTGGTTTTGAGCATAACCAACCAACTCGATCATGCTAGGAACCTGAATCCAATCCCAATCATGGTCATCAAAGTCTGGCTGCATAAAATCTTGCGGTTGATCCTGTGGCGTCTGAGCAAAGGCAAACCGCCACTGACCATTTAATGATTGGTAAAAACCACTTTTTTGATTGGCTAACTGTCGATAATCTTGGTACCAATCGTGGTCACTATGGGCCGCCATTTGGTTGACCCGAAAGACCCGCGGATCATCTAACCATTCTAACTGTGCATGCATCTGAATCCCTCCTCGTAATGTTATCGCTTACATTAATTTGTTAAATAAAGGGCTGGGGAAATCCTCAGCCTATTTTTTTGTTGATGCCCGTTTGACTAACTTAGTGCCCACTACAACTCTCGTGGTGGTAAAGCTTTCGCTCCCCCGCCGCATTTTGACTTGTTGGACAGCCATCTCCGCCATTTCATCAATTGAAACCCGAATGGCGGTTAATGGTGGATACGTATAGTGGGTTAACGTCGTGTCGCCGAAGCTCATTATCGCCACTTCTTCCGGTACCGATACTTTAGCTTCATGTAAGTACCGCAATGCCCCAACTGCCATTGCATCATTCGCCACAAAAGCCGCATCTGGTCGTGGTGAACCTGCTAATAGTTGCTTCATCAAATCATAGCCACTTTGTTCAGAGTAATCGCCCGTCACAAACAACTTGTTATTGTATTGGTCATGCTGACGCAACGCACTTTCAAACACTTGCTGCCGATCATCAAAGACAATTTCGCCGTCCCGGGTCTTTTCCTGTCCCGCAATCATCGCAATCTGATCGTATCGAGCGGTTAAGAATTCAGCTGCCTGCCGGACGCCGCCATGAAAATCCGGAATTACTGAGTCATAACCGTGGGCCAGTTCATCATGGTCGAGAACAACTACATTATGCGTAATCGTCCGTAACTGTTGAAGCTGGCGTTGACTAAACTTACCAATGGCAATAATTCCGGCCAAAGATGCGGGAATTTGGTCCAAGTGGTCAGCAAACACGGTCACGGTTTTGAGCCCCGCTTCCTGAGCAGCACGTTCTACATTAATCCGGGTACTAAGATAGTATAAATCCCGCAATTCCGTTTCCTGTGGGTACCACTCAACAATGCCAATCTCGGTCGACTGTTGGTTGGCGGGCTGGTGACGTTTTTTAGTGTACGAGAGCTTTTCCGCAATCGTTAAAATCTTGCGCCTGGTGGTTTCGCTGACCGATAGTTTAGGATCATGGTTGAGAACCCGTGAAACCGTCGCTAAAGAAACCCCCGCTTGATCTGCAATATCCTTTAATGTTACTGCCACAAAAAGCCTCCTGATCCGTTATAGTTGATCAATAAATCGTTGCCAGCCTGCGCGACCCGCGTCATCATTCTTAAAGACTCCAGCATCCGCTAGCACGTCAGAAAATACTTGAGCCACTTCTTCCTGAAGTACCTCATCAACATTAGCAGCGGTAATTTCCCGCCGTGCCTGAACAGCTTTCGCCCATGATAGGTGGCTAGCGGCAATTTGGTTATCCTGACCAAGCCAGAATTTTTTGACTTCTGCTAATTCATCCTTCAGCCGGGCTGGTAAAATAGCCCGTCCCATCACTTCGATCAGGCCAATATTTTCCTTCTTAATGTGCCACAACTCTTCATGTGGATGGAAAATTCCGAGTGGGTATTGATCACTAGTATTATTATCCCGTAAAACCAAATCTAACACAAACTGATCACCGTCACGGTGCATGATTGGCGTCACAGTATGGTGGCGAGTAGTACCATCATATGCCTTAATCTGTAGCTGTTCATCACTATAATGATCCCAACTATTAATGATGTGGGTCCCTAAGTTAATTAACGCTAATTCATTGCTACTAATTAAGCGCAAATCACTCATCGGCCAGTCAACTATTCCCGCCGTCACATCTGGATAGTCGGCAAAGGAAATTGATTGCCGAAGCTTAGCCTTCATCATTGGAAAGACGTGTTTACCGCCTTGATAATGTTCGTGGGCCAGCATCGAACCACCAACGATTGGCAAATCTGCGTTGCTACCAACGAAATAATGAGGCAACTGTTTTTCAATTTCTACTAAATTAATCAGCGTTTGCTGGTTAATCTTCATCGGTTCGTGTTTGGCATCCAAAAAGATACAATGCTCATTAAAGTACGCATATGGTGAGTATTGGAAGCCCCACCGCTTACCGCCAATCATCATCCGAATAATCCGGTGATTACTCCGAGCAGCATGGTCCAGGCGGCCTAAGTAGCCTTCATTTTCCATACATAATGCACACTGCGGATATTTCTTACCCTTTGCATGGGCAGCCGCCGCAATTGCCTTTGGATCCTTTTCCGGCTTAGATAAATTGATGGTGATTTCTAGTTGATTGCCATCTTGCACCCGCTTAGTAAATTCAATATTGCGCTTAATTGCGGAAGCTTTGACGTAATTATTGGTGGTACACAGTTGGTAAAACCAATTCGTCGCTGTCTGTGGTGATTCCACATACTTGTTCCAAAACGTTGCGTTCACCACTGCTGGCGTCGGCGTCAGCAAATCATATAACTGATCACTCAAAATTTCACGTGCGGTTGGTCCATTGTCAATTTTCTTGCGTTGAACAGCTAGATTAACTAATTGATCTACCACTGGCCGTTGATCATCATCCACGTCCGCGTCACCAACTAATGCTCGCACCTTATTCATTACATAAGTCTGGTCCAACGGTGCAAACCGGCCACTGGCAACGGCTTGTTTAGCAAACTTTTCAAATAACATTCTAATTCGCGCTCCTTAGTTTAATTGCCGTGGTCCATCAACAATTTCAACGTCAAAGAAACTAGCATCATAACCAACTTTATTGCGGTATTCTTCGCCAACCTGCTGTTTCAAGTTTTCAACTTGGTCCTTCTTGACTAGCGCAATGGCGCTTCCTGCAAAGCCACCACCGATCATCCGGGCACCGGCTACTCCCGGAAGTTGCCAAGCAGTGTTTACTAGTGTATCAAGCTCAAAACTGGATACTTCATAGTCGTACGCTAATGAAACGTGGGAGGCATTAATCAGCCGCCCAAGACGTTCCATGTCATTCACCTGCATCGCCTTAGTAGCCTCACGTGTCCGTTCATTTTCCGTGACAACATGCCGTACCCGCCGAATCAAAACCGCATCATTAATTAAGTAGTCATATGCTTCAAAGGTCTTGAAGTCGAGATCACTAAGGGAGGTAATCCCCAACTTTTGTTGCAAAAGATGCAATGCTTCCTGGCTTTGCTTGACTCGCTCATTGTAAGCCGAGTTTGCTAATGAGTGCTTTTTATTGGTGCTCATAATTACCAATGTGTAGTTTGGATCATCCATTGACTTATACTGATAGCTCAACGTGGCGCTGTTCAGTAAAACGGCTTGATCCTTCTTACCCATCCGAACAGCAAACTGATCCATGATTCCGGAACGTAAACCTAAAAAGTCATTTTCTGTCCGCTGCCCCAGCTTTGCGAGCTCAATATTGCTGACTGGCAGATTGAATTCATCCTTTAAGACTTCCCCCATCAGCATCTCGATCGACGCCGATGATGATAGTCCCGAACCATATGGCAGATTACCATAGATATAGAGGCTAAATCCTTTATCGATGAGGTAGCCTTCATGCCGTAAATAAGCGAGCATTCCCTTTGGATAATTGGCCCATTGTTCCGAATCCTTCACAATTGGATAACGGTCCGTCACGGGGAATGAAACAATCTCACCCTTAATATTTTCGGAATACAGTTCTACTTTATCGTCATCACGTGGTGCAAAGACCCCGTAAGTCCCCAAACTAATTGCACAAGGCATTGACAAACCATCATTGTAATCGGTGTGTTCACCAATCAAGTTAATTCGTCCCGGAGAGAAGAAAATATCCTTTCCTGGGCGGTGAAATACTTTTTGGAATCCATCCAGTAACGCTTGCTTTTCCATGAGCAGCCTCCGTTTTTCGTTTAGTAAAGTTCGTTAGTAAAATTTTACTAAACTCATGGTAAACCTTTTTGAAAAATTGGTCAACGTCATTTATTGTTTCACGTGAAACACAATCCATGGGTGCGCTACAATAGGTTAAAAAAGTAAGGAGTTTAAACAATGGAGCTTTCCGCAAACAAAATTATGGAACAAACCCACCTCACCGGGCGGTGGTTTCTCCACGATCAGTCATTAATGTCACCGCTATTAGGGGCCACATTAAATTTCACGATTCGTCATAGTGCCACTTTGACCATCAAAACAGTAAATCATGCTAACCCCCTTTCTCCTAGTCAGTTCTTTACCTGCCGCATTGATGATGGTGTTTGGCAGCGCTGGCCTGCTTCAGATGGAAGTATGACGTTATCCCTTTCGCCAGCTTGCCACCAAATTTGTATTATGACAGGTGGCAACTGTGACCTTGATGATGTTTGGAACAAAAATGAAGTCTTCACGATCACTAGAATGGAAGTTGATGATTCGGCCATTATTCAGCCCCTTGCTAAGTCCACCCGCGTCCTCGTTCTTGGTGATTCCATAACGGCAGGGTGTTGGGTTGCTGGCAAACATGCTAGTGTCGACTATCGTCCGGAAAGTAACTATTTGGCGGTTGCCCGAGACTGCCTTCCTCAAATTGAAATTCACCGGGTGGCTTATTCGGCCGCTGGGGTGTTACGCCCGGGAACTGGAAATGTTCCACCAGCACACGGGTGGCTCAACCAATTAAATGCTCAAACCAAAGCACCGGTGAAACATTTTAATTTAGTAATTATTGCTTTAGGGGTTAACGACTGGCGCTTCTCCACCAATGAATTTCGTCTGGCATACCGCAAGTACGTCAAAGCAGTTCAAAAACGTTATCAATGTTCAGTTGCATTAATGGTGCCCTTCTTACAAAGTTTTGCCCAGGAGATCACAACGATTGGTAAAGAAATGAATATTCCAGTAATACCAACTGTTGACTGGTGTTTAGAAACAGTTGATGGTTTGCACCCTAGCCAACGCGGATCGCTAACGGCTGGACAACATTTTGCACAGGCCCTTTCGCAACTGGTACAATAAGGGAAACAGAAAGGAAGTGATCGATTGGCTCACGAACGAATTATCCCATTATTGAACACCCATAATTTTCGTGACCTCGGTGGTTACCCGACCGTTAATGGTCAAATCGTCAAATGGGGGGAAGATTTTTCGCTCTGATAAACTTAGTCAACTTTCTGACCAAGATCAGCAGCAACTCACTACACTAGCCATCCAAACAGACATCGACCTGCGCTCCAAGGAAGAAATCACCGCTGCTCCAGATCAACTTCCTGACCACATTGAATACTTATCGAATCCAGTTTTCCAGCGGGATGTGACCGATTCATCGAAGAGCGTCGACGGACTCAGTAACGAGTTACGGAGCAATCCGCTTGCCGGCCGTCAGCACATGCAAACGGTCTACCATGATATGATGACTAGTCAACACGCTGCCCATGCCTTTCACACTGTCTTTGAACAATTGCTAACCGTCAATGAAAACCAAAGTATTCTGTTTCATTGCACCGCGGGTAAGGATCGGACGGGAATGAGCGCCTACCTAATTCTTCGAGCACTAGGTGTTAGTGCTGAAATTGCCAAAAAAGATTACTTGTTAACTAATACGGCCTTGAAGAATTTTCTGAACGGCCGCCAAGCAATGTTACGCGCAGCACAACGGCCATCAACACTCATTGATAACTACACTGCATTATGGACCGCTGATCCGAGCTACCTCGAAGCGGCTCGCCAGGTGATTAAAGAACAGTATGGGAGTGTCGAAAACTATCTCCGTTCCGCGGTTGGTCTCACCAAAGATGACCGTGTAGATTTACGAAAACTGTATCTAAATTAATTAAGGAGGTCGAAAAAATGAAAATTGATGTTCCACTTGAAAATGGTCTTCTCCCAGACCGTTACGGGAAGTTTGCTCCAGCTGCCAATCAGTTAGCCGGTCAGCCAGTAACATCATTCCCGATTAAAATCAGTGATGCGCCGGCCACAACTAAGGCATACGCAATCGTAATGGTCGATTATGATTCCATTCCAGTTTGTGGATTTACCTGGATTCACTGGATTGCCACCAATATTCCTGGTGATTGGCAAGAAATTCCAGAAAATGCCAGTTTGGCACTCAAAGACCGGTTCATTCAAGGAAAAAATAGTAATGCCAGTCGGTTCGTTAATGGGCAACCACAAACCGGATATACCGGTCCGACGCCACCTGATCAGACGCATAATTACCAATTAACCGTTTATGCCCTCGATCAAATTTTGCCGTTAAAAAATGGTTATTGGTTAAATGAATTTCTTCAAGCTGCAAAAGGTCACATTGTTGATGAAGCCACTATTCAGTTACCATCACGTGCAAATTAATAAAGGAAGTGAGATTATGGAAACTAGAATTTTCTTTAACCCGGGTGATTCAATTGCCAACATTCACGATTACAACGAAGCCATCCGGAAGGGACAAATTTTTAAAAAGGAACGTAAAGTTGACGACCTGGTAATTGCTAAAGATAAGGATAATGAAGAATACGCCATCTTTTACGCCCGTGATGCTAAGCAAGAACCACATGATTCTACTAAGGAATACGAAATTAAAAAACACGTTTAGTTAGTTAATACCGCAAAAATGCCGCCAGAATTCGGACCATCCGAACCTGGCGGCATTTTTCTGTTCGCAGCGCAGCGATATAATCTCTAAAATTTCATCGCAGCTAAAAATTCTTGAATGCGTTCTGTTGGTTGATTAAAGAACTGTTCACTAGCACCCGCAAATTCAATCTGACCATCTTCAACAAAGACGATTTGGTCAGCAACCTTGCGTGCAAAGTCCATATTGTGGGTCACCACAATCATAGAATGGCCCTGCTTAGCTAAATCTTGCAGCACCCGTAAAATCTGGGCCTCTAGTTCAGGATCGAGCGCACTCGTGGGCTCATCAAAGAGGATAAATGAAGTATCGAGAGCTAATGCCCGACAAATGGAAACCCGCTGTTGCTGGCCACCGGAAAGTTGGTTTGGATAACGGTTAGCAACGTCGTCTAAGCCGACTTGTTGGAGCAGTTGGTGTGCCTTTTCCTCAGCAGCCGCTCGACTAATGCCCTTCACGTAGATCGGTCCTTCCGTAATGTTCTCCAGAATCGTTAGATTTGGAAACAGGTTCCAACTCTGGAAAACCATGGCCGTTTGGCGAAGCATTTGCAAAATTTCTTTATTGGATAAATCTTGTGCATAATCCAGCTTTAAATCGCCAATCTCTAACGTTCCGGACTGTGGTCGTTCAAGCAAGTTAATTGCCCGGAGTAACGTTGATTTTCCGGCACCTGATGGTCCCAGAATAACTGTTGTTTGATGATCAGGGAATTCAACGCTGACGTCATTCAAGGCGTGATGATTTTGATATTGTTTATCAACATGACTTAATTTAATCATTGACTATTCCCCCTCCGCGGTAATGTAGCGTGATAACCGTTTTTCCATGTAGTATTGCAAAATCGTCAGTAACGAGCAGAAAACGGCATAAACCGCTGCGACAATTGAGTACATCAATAACGGTTGATAGTTATGCGAAGCAATTTGCTGACTCACTAAAAACATGTCCGCAATCGTAATCGTACTTGCTAACGACGTATCTTTGACTAGTCCAATAAAGGAATTCGACAGCGGTGGAATTGCCACCCGGAAAGCTTGGGGAAAGATAATCTTGAATAACACTTGCTGGTAAGTCATCCCGATAGAATATGCTGCCTCCCACTGACTGCGGGGGATGGAACTAATGGCCGCCCGAATCGTTTCTGAGGCGTACGCCCCGGTATTAAGGGAAAAAGTCCAAATACCAGCCGTCCACGCATTTAATTGCAAGCCGACGTTGGGGAGCCCGTAAAAAACAATAAACAATTGAACAATTAGTGGTGTGGAACGAAAGAGCCAGACATAAAACGAGAAAATGGCCTTGAGAACCTGCCAAAGACCTTTGACCACTGTATTTCCCCGTGGCTGAGAAGTTTTAATCAGGGCGGTTATCACCGCAATCACCAATCCAATAATAAACGAGATTACCGCAATCGGAATCGTGTATTTAATGCCGGCCCATAAAATTTCTGGCGTTGTTGATTTGATAATATCCCACATTTTAATTCCCCTTTTGTAAAAGGCCAAGCTCGTTATAATTGCGATCTTGGCCTTACTAATTTATTTTTCAGTAATGTTTTCTTGGAAGTATTTATCAGATAACCGCTTCAATGTACCATCCTTACGGAGTTCATTCAATGCCTTATCCGTCTTCTTCTTCAAACCTTTATTATTCTTCGCCATCAAAATCCCAATCTTTTGACTTGGAATCTTGCTCGTTGGGACCGTCATTTCCTTTAAGTCATCCGCATTATTCGTCCGTTGATAATAAAGGAATGCTTCCTTCGAGTTCATTGCGGCTTGGACCCGCCCCTGCCGCATTAATGACATTGCAGTCGCAAAGTCTGGTGATGAAACATTGTCACCGCCGAACTTCTTAACGTTATCGGCATTCGCAGTCCCGGTTGCAGCAGCAATCTTTTTCCCCTTAATATCGTTAACGTTCTTAATGTCGTTATTGTCCTTCTTCATGATTAAGGACGTCTTGGAGTAAATATATGGAGTTGAGAACAAGTATGCCTTTTGACGTTCTGGAGTCATCGCGATGTTATTGATTGCCATATCAAATTTATGGGAACCAACCCCCGCGATTAATGAATCCCACTTGGTTGGCACAAACTTAACCTTGTAGCCCATCTTCTTAGCTAACACACGCGCCATATCAACTTCAAATCCCGTTAACTTACCGTTTTCACGGTACGAATATGGTGCATAGGTTCCTTCCAACCCGACCGTTAATGTCCCTTTCTTAACTAATTGGGGACTATTACTTGAAGAAGAGCGGCCACAGGCTGCCAGTGCCACCATTGCAAGTAAACTAGCACCGATCACACTGATTCTTTTGAGCCATTTTTTCATTACCGTATTTCCTCCTTGCCATCATGCTTACTTTCAATAAGTAAAAGTGTACAGACTCTGTTGACGATTGTCAACATTATTAATTATCTTTTTAACGGTGACCCACAATTTTTTGCGCTTCATCCGCAAACCGTTCATCAAGTTCATCCGCA
>CAMXWI010000011.1 GCA_947252915.1 uncultured Lactobacillus sp. | reverse complement strand
GCCTTAACTCCAGAAGAGAGCAACACTTTAGATATGGCTTATCGGTTAGCTTTTCGTGAAGAACGGGAGTATTTGAACGAAGTTTCACAACAAGAAGCTGGTTACATGGACATTGTGACCAGTCTCTACTCAGAAATCTTGATGGCGGAAATGGTGGTTCTGAATCACTAATCAGGTATAATAAAAGTAAAAACGGGAGAACATAAATGACAATTAAATTAGTAGCGATTGATATTGACGGAACGTTAATTAATGATCAGCGAGCGGTGACGCCGCAAACCGTGGCCGCAATTAAAAGGGCTAGCTCAGCGGGTGTTAAAATTGTGCTGTGTACGGGTCGGCCAATGACGGGAGTTCGGCCGTTTCTCAAACAATTGGACTTAGATCACTCTGATCATGAGTACGTGGTGGCCTTTAATGGCGGTTTGGCTCAAGACACGAATGGTCAAGTTATCGTTAACTACACGGTTGATTTTAACGACTACGTTGATATTTTGGCATACGCCACCAAGCACAATGTTAAGTCGGTGATTGAAACCCAAGACTATATTTACACCACTAATCAAGACATCAGTCCATACGCGGTTCATGAGTCTGGTTTAGTCTTTATGCCGATGCGCTACCGTTCACTGGATCAGATTAATGCCCTTCGCAATCAGCTCGTGATTGGTAAGTTTATGATGACGGATGATAAGGAGAAGCTGGATGCTGCTCACCAACAACTTCCTGCGGACTTGGTCGAGCGGTTTAAGATTGTCCGGAGCGAGGATTATTATCTTGAATTTGTGAATCAAAAAGCCGGCAAGGGAGCCACGTTAGCGGCCCTTTGTGAACATCTAGGAATTCAATCGGATGAAGTGATGGCGATTGGTAATGCCCAAAATGACGAGTCCATGATTGAATTTGCCGATACTGGTGTCGCCATGGGGAATTCAATTCCAAGTACGTTGGCGAAGGCAGACGTTACCGTGGCCGATAATAATCATGATGGAGTGGCAGAAGCAATTGAAAAATATGTTTTGTAAAAGGTTAAATAATTACAAAGGGAATTAGGTCGCTGGACCTAATTCCCTTTATTAATTATGGTTGACTATTGACGAAATATTGATAATCTTGGTGAACTTGATTAGCATACTGAATTGCCCAATCGGCTAGTCCAGTATCAAGTGACTTTTGGTGTTTTAAATAGCCCCGGATGATGGGCGCAGTCGGACTCTGGTAATGGGCCATCGCCAGGAGGAGCGCACAGGTTTCACAGTAAAGTTGAAAACTTTCTAAATCGAGTTTGCTGACTTTAACAGATTCTTTCATATCCCGGAATTGACGAATGTAGTAACTTCGTCCGCCAAAGTTAGTGGCTCCTAGGAAGGGGTCAGAAGATGACTGCAATGTCCGCTGTGCGGTGACGATCCGACGACCCGCGCGTTGACCGTTAGCAGCCACTTGATCACTACCAAGGATTTGCAAGTTATACCGGAGTGGTAAGGCCTCTTTAATTTGGAGAACCAAGGGGGTTCCGTCGTTCCCCGTTAACAACATCAAGTAACAGCGGGTCCCAAAACTACCAACCCCGACACTATAACGGATAATATCTGAAATGTGGAAGTTGGCAAGCAAGATCTGAATATCTGGGCGGACATTCTTTCGATATTTACGGAAACCATTCACGATTTCCTGGTAGCGTGCTTTACCAACGTGTTTGGCGCGTGGAGCATTTTCAATGAAATGGTACTCGCCATCGGAACCTATTTCGGCCATCTTTCTCACAATCTGTGCGGAATTAGATTGTTGGCTCTTTTTCAAAATTTGTTTCATGACCTTATGAATGGCACGGGGTTGTTTATGATGATCGAGAGCCTGAATTGTTTGGGTCATGTCTGAATACTTGAACGAAAAGTAGTGGCGAGCAAAGAGCGGTTCTTGATTAGCACGTTTGATGGCATGTCGATAAGTTTTTGTAATTTTCTTTAATAACCGGTGGAGATCATCTTGGTCAAAGCCGTTTTCTTCACCGGCTAGTTGACTGCTTACCAACAGGCGCTTTAAATCACTTTCCCAGTTACCAATTCGTGCTTCATCAAAATCGTTCAGTCCAAAAAGAAGCTGGCGTTCAGATGAAGCGTAAAAACCGAAATTTTGGATATGGGCATCACCACAAATGATGATGGGAATGTTGCTTTGGGATTGGTGTTTCAAGTCCCGTTCCATTAATTCTGCAGTTCCGCGAAAGAAGGCGAAGGGACTAGCCATCATTCGCTGATGGCGCAAGGGTAAAAGTTCCTTAATCATATTGGATTCGGTCTTGGTGATGGCTTTACGGGGATCGCGATTAACCGGCGAATACTGGGCCAACTTTTCACTTGGCAATTCAGTTTGACGTTGCTGGCCGAATTTGATTAATTCTTGTTTTGATTTTTTGATTTGGACTGCTTTTAAGTCAAAAATATCAAGCTGGTTTTCCATAATATCAGGCTCCTCATGTATGATTCATCACCATTTTAAGATGTTTTGGCAAAATGTAAATAATCACACCGAGTTATGGTAAGATTTGGTTAGAAATGGGGGAGTCGTGATGAGCGTTGAACGATCAATTCACTTAATGGGCACGATTATTAAGTTGCAATTACAAACACCAGTACCAAATGCGGAGCAAATTGCGGATGAAGCAGTACGACGTCTCCGTAAGTATGAACAAATTTTTTCCGCAAATGATGATTCATCGACATTGATGAAGGTTAATCAGCAGGCAGGAAAGTCTGCGGTTAAGGTTCCAGCAGAATTATTTAACCTGATTAAAATTGGAAAGCAATATAGCCTGTATCCGGGTGGCTTCCTTAATATCGCCATTGGCCCGTTAGTGAAACTGTGGCATATTGGTTTTACGGATGCGCATGTCCCTGATAAAACAGCCATTCAGAAACGATTGGCTTTAACTGATCCGCGGTTAATCAAGTTAGATGAGCAACAGCAGACCGTCAAGCTAGCAAAGCCTGGTATGGAGATTGATCTTGGCGCGGTTGCTAAGGGTTACATTGCTGACCTGATTAAGGAATTCTTAGTTCACGCTGGGGTTACTTCTGCGGTAATTAATCTCGGGGGAAATGTGGTTGTGATTGGTGGTAATCAACAACGGAGCGATGGAATGTGGCACGTTGGTTTGCAGGATCCTCAGCAAGCATTAGGGAATTATGTTGATGTGTTGAAACTCAATAATCAATCGATAGTTACATCAGGGATTTATGAACGGAATTTAACCAGTCAGGGTCATTTTTATCACCACATTTTTAATCCGCAAACCGGTTACCCGATTCAAACGAATATGGCTAGTTTATCAATTATTTCTCCCCAATCAGTTGATGGTGAAATTTGGACGTCAATGCTGTTTGGCCAGGATTGGTCGTACATTCAACAGGTTATCAAAACGCTCGAAAATGTCCAAGCTATTGTCATTAATCGTGATGGCCAAATGCTGACTTGTGAATAATTGTACATGTGATATACTGATAAAAAATCGGAGGGATCAACATGAATCATTTTATTGCGATTGCTGGTTCAAACCGGCATGGTTCGACTAACAAAAAATTGATTAAGTTTATGAAAGAACGTTATGCAAAAGTGGCTGAGATTGAAATTCTCGACATTGGGAATCTGCCGGTCTACTACAAGACTCCTGATCATACGATTCCCGCAGCTGCGCAAGAGATGGGCAAGAAGATTGCGGCTGCAGATGGGGTGATTATTTCCACACCGGAATATGATCATGCAGTACCGGCCGTATTGATGAATGCCCTCGCATGGTTGTCGTATACTATTCACCCATTTCGGGATAAACCTGTCATGGTGACGGGGGCTTCTTATGGGACGCTCGGGACTTCCCGGGCTCAGCAAATTTTACGAAAGATGTTGGCTTCACCAGAATTAGCGGCCCGGACGATGTCAAGTTCTGAGTATATGCTTGACCACTCGCTCCAAGCCTTTGATGAACATGGTGAACTTAAAAAGGCAGAATTTGTGGATTTACTGGATCAAATCTTTGTCTCTTTTGAAACATTTGTTAAGCAAACGCGTGAGTTCCAACTGGAAAAGGACCACGCACTAGAAAAAATTCGTCAATTAGAATTAGGCAAATAAGCATTGAGGTGAAATCAAATGAAATTAGTTGGAATTGTCGGCTCTATCGCTGAAGACTCATATAATCGCAAATTAATGATGTACATGGCCAACCACTTCCGTAATTATGCGGATATTGAAGTGGTTGATATTAAGGATGTCCCAATGTTTAATGAGGACCAGGACGCTACGAATAGCGCACCAATCCAATATCTTAAGCACCGGATTGAAAATGCCGATGGGGTAATCATGGCGACCCCAGAACATAATCACACCACCACGGCGGCCCTCAAGAGTGTTATTGAATGGTTGTCATACAAGATCCACCCGTTGGAAAATAAACCAGTCATGATTGTTGGTGCGTCTTACTTCTCGCAAGGTTCTTCGCGGGCGCAACTGGACCTGCGAGAAATTCTCGAAGCACCAGGAGTGCGGGGATTGGTAATGCCAGGGACAGAATTCTTACTGGGCGATGCTAAGGAAGCCTTTGATGAACACGGTAACCTTACTGACGGTCAAACCATCAAGGTTTTGACGAAGATGATGGAGAAATTCATCAAGTGGGTTGATGTCATGCAAGCACTCCAAGGTCCAGAACCGGCCGATGCCTGGAAGAACGAAGATTTAACGGCAAGTGGCAAAGCTGATACGACCATTGAAGGGTTCAAAATGAATGATCCAGAATGGGTTGAAAAGGCAGCTGAGATTACCAAAGCCGCTTCCGGACACGATTATGTTCAATTAGATCGCGGAATCTTGACGGTCGATCAAATTAACTGGTTCCTTAAATCAATTCCAGCTGAATTAACGTTTGTGGATGATAATAACCAGTTTTTGTACTACAACCATAATCAGCCGGCCGAACGGATGAATGCTTCCCGTCGTCCAGAGCAAGCTGGTCTACCATTGAGTGAGGTCCACCCTGATATTCGCAATGTTCATGACCACGTCAAGCAAGTTCTGCATATTTTACGGACGGGTAAGCAGGACATGTTCCAATTATCCGAACCGCAAGACCGGAAGAACGTTAAGTGGGTGGTTAATAACTACCAAGCGATGCATGACGAAAGCGGTAATTACCGTGGAACGAACGAAATCGTGCTAGACTTTTGGCCAATTGTGAAGAAATACCTCGAAATGACTGGTCAAAAGTTAGTTGATGATCCTGACAATGCGGTGGATACGGGTGCTTCAGCGTCAGTGTCCGAAGATGATACGAACGCTGACGCAACTCCAGATACTAATGCTAGTGCTTCGGTGGCAGAAGAAACGCCAGTGGAAGAACCGGCTACTGATACTGATGCCAGTGCTTCCGTGGCTGATGATGAAGGTTCTGCAAATGACCAGCCTGAAAATGATGAACCGGACACGGGAGCAAGTGCCTCTGTTAAATAATCCCAACTTATAGTATAATTGCTGACATTAAGTAAGCTAAAAGAGGGATACAATGGAAAAGCGAGTTTATCTCGATAATGCCGGTACGACACCAATGTTACCGGAAACGATGCAAGCAATGACGGATGCCATGCACGACTACTGGGGAAATGCCTCAGCGACGAACTATTTTGGACGACAAGCTCGTGGGGTGTTAGAAAAGGCCCGTCACGTGATGGCAAAATCGATTAACGCTAAGCTTGATAGTGAGATTAACATCACGAGTGGGGGCACCGAGAGTGACAACACCGTGATTTATCAAACAGCGCGAGCACGGCAGAATGAAGGTAAGCACATCATTACGACCAAGTTTGAGCATGAAGCGGTCCTGCGTCCCCTTGAAGATCTGGAAAAAAATTATGGATTTAAGGTGACCTACTTAGATGTCGATGAAAATGGTCAGATTGACTTGCAACAATTAAAGGACGCTTTGGATGACGAAACCATCCTAGTTTCCATTATGACGGTTAATAACGAAGTTGGTAGTCACCTGCCAATTCATGAAATTGGTGAGATTGTGAAGGACTCGAAAGCGTGGTTCCATACGGATGCCGTGCAAGGCTATGGAGCGGTACCAATTGATGTCCAGGCTGATCATATTGATTTATTGTCGGTTTCCGCCCACAAGATTAATGGTCCGAAAATGATTGGTTTCTTGTATCGCCGGGATGGCATTAACTTTTCACCGTTAATGCGGGGCGGTGACCAAGAAATGAAGCATCGTCCGGGAACCGAGAATGTGCCAGCAGCCCTATCATTTGCCAAATCCATTGAAATGCACTTTGCGAATGGTCAGCGGGAAAAGAATGCGGCTCATTATGTTGCATTGAAAAAGCAACTGATTCAAGGATTAGATGACAGTAACATTGATTATGAAATCAACGGAAATTTAACTGATAATATGGCACCACAAACGATTAATATTTGGTTTAAGGGAATTCGTAATGATGCATTATTGGTGAACTTAGACTTAAATGGCATCGTGGGCGCCGCTGGATCAGCATGTACGGCGGGATCACTGGAACCATCACATGTTTTAGTGGCGATGTACGGGAAAACGAGTCCACGGATTTATGAATCACTGCGGTTTAGTCTCGGCATGACAAATACGAGTGAAGATATTCAACGGCTGGTAACCGCATTACAAACCATCATTCCGCAAATGAAAGTTGAAGCAACCAAAAAAGTTGATTAAAAAAATCGGTAATTCAGAAATGAGTTACCGATTTTTTGCGTATTTATATTAATGAGGAGGGATTCACATGGAAGAATTAATCTGGCAGACGGACTCGAAAACAATGGTGAGTTATTTAATGGAAACTGGGTATGACGAAGGTGACGTCACACGGGTAGTGCAGATTCTAGAAGAAACAAAAAAGGTGTTGCATGACGCAACACCAGGGTAACCATTAGTTGTTAGTGGATTTAAAATGCTTTAATCACGTTGAGCAAAATGAAGAAGATAACTGGTACTAGCAATGCTGGTAACATATCAACCGTTTTGAATTGGCGAATCTTTAGGAGTGAGAGCCCTGCCGCAACGATCAGGAAACCACCAACAATTGACATTTCAACAATGAATGCCGGTGAGAAAAAGCTGACGGATAAGAACTTTGCAATCAGGAAAATTAAAGACAGCCAAATAAAAATGATTGGTGTTTCAAGCAACATCCCCCAACCAAAGCCAGCACCGAATATAATGGCACAGACCAGTGTAAACATGGCATTGGTGTACAGCATGGTTTGGTTGCCGCTGGTGGCGGCGTAAACCGGTCCTAAAATGGCCAAAGCACCGATACAATCGAGAAAGCTAGCGGTCGCAATCCCTTCTCCAACTTTGGTGGAAAAACGCGAATTTAACCACCGATTAGAGCGGTCATCTAATTGAAGATAAGTACCGAGTGGAAAGCCAATTGCCATACTAACAATGAACAAAATGGGGTAGTGGCTTTTCGGGAGGTTGGCGACCACCGTTTGCATGCCAACCCCCAATGCTGCAAATCCAAGGACCATCCAGAGGGCGTCTTTATAGCGTTCGGTTATGAAATGTCGAACTATGACGCCAATGGCCGTGCCAAGGACAACCGCGAATGTATTTGATAAAATTCCAATCATTTTTAAACTCCATTCGTGAAAAGCAATGAGTTTATTTTACTAGAAGTCAGTTATAAAAGCAAAGAATGAATTAGATGATCAAAATATCATAAAACGTTATTGAAACTATATTTAATTAACAAAATTACTAATTAGTGTAATAATAGACCCGAATAATGAAATTTGGGAGGTTAATTAAATGGTTTCACAAAATAATCATAGAATGAAACAACAGCGTCTACTTGCTACTAATCAAGTATTTAGTCTGCGAAAGTTATCAATCGGTTTTGTATCAGTTGTTTTAGGCTTATTTTTTGCTTGTGGAACGGATGCCGTTGGGCACGCGGCCACTACCCAGCCAGCATCCAGTAATGCGGCAGCACAAATTTCAACACCAACTAAGAATTCACCGGTTACCCAATCAAATGGGCAGCCAAAGGTGGGGCAATCGTTAACCGGGACGAAGTCGAATGGCCAACCAGTTGTCCAGGCAGCAGTTGCTGATCAAAAAACTGCTGAGGAGGGGCAAACTAGTCAAGCGGCGCCTGTTCAAAATGTTCAAATTCAAATGGCAACCACGGATAAAAAGGATCCACACAAACTGCAATACAGTCAATTGTATGGTAATGAGCCATTAGTTGTGACCGTTAGTGGTGAAATCAGTCCAACGGCAAAAGCAGGGGATACTTTTAGCATCAATTTCTCTGATAATATTAGACGGTCAGATACTGATGAAGCGTCCGCAAACAATGGCAAACAATCAGCCAATCCAATTAAGGATAGTAATGGTAACCAGATTGCGTATGGTTATGTCGATGCCAATGAAGATAAGATTACCTATGTTTTATTACCAATCGTTGAAAATGAAAGCAATATTAAGTTTTCAACCTCAAACTATTTCTATCCCCAGATTATGAAAATTCCTAATAGTGGGACAGTTGATGCAGTAATTACCGTTGGGGATCAAACTAAACATTTCCCGTTAAATATTCAGTATGATAATCTGCAACAAAATGATGCCCAATACGGGTTTAGTGCGCGGATTTATGATATTGATTTTTCAAATGGAAAATATAAAGTTAACGCATACTTTAATGCGCAAAATAAGCCACTGGATAACCAACGGATCGAAATATGGGCGCGTGGCGATAATAATACTGATTTGAATCCTAAAAACTGCACGTTTAGAGTCTATCGGGTTAAGGATGGAAAGACCCTTAATGCATCTTTGATTCCAAACTATAGTGAGTATGACGATATTACGAATCAACTGAAAATTTCGACCAATGAAGCTGATGCTGAGACACCAGGTGTCCTGTATTATGATGCAGCAACTAACACGGTCAAAATTAATTTTGGTGGGAAACAAGATTCAAATGCCTACATTTTGCATTTTGAGGGTCAGTCACCAGTTAAGAATGGTAAAGTTCACCCTGGGATGAACATGCATATTCTCGCTAGTCGGATGACTTTAAACTTCTCATTTGGGAGCTTACCAGCCAAGGCGTCTGCTTCTGGTGAAACTGCAGATCAACTTGCCATTGTGCGGTTTAAGGGCGATGCCTCAGTAGCAAAGAATATTCAGTTGCCAAAGTCCAACATCAATGAAGGGGGTTGCTAATCAGGCTATTACCTTTGATCAATTAGCAAGTATCATTAGTGAGCTGAAACAGCAACATTTGAATGTCATCTCAGTTACCAATAATTCAACTGGTCAAACCCTTGCGCAAGGTGAAAATGTTGACTGGCAAAAGGTATTTGGTAATTATGATTCCGATAAATATAGTGCACAAACATTTACCATTACGGTCGGTGCTCAAAAGCAGAAGGCCTCGGTAACCTTTGTCGATGATACGACTAAACAAAATCTCGCAGTAAAGCATCTAACTGGTAATGGTGGTACAACTGCCCCTTATCGGACGACTCAGGACCTCGAAAATTACGAAAATCAAGGCTATGAATTTGTTTCGGATGGTTATCCAAAGACTGGGGTTCAATACGATCAAGATTACAATACCGACCAAAATTATACGGTTCACCTCAAGCATGGTGAGACAACCGTCAGCGAGACTACTCCAGGAACCGTTGGGCAACCAATTAATCCAATGGATCCAACGGGCCCAAAGTACACGACGGAAATGGGGAAGGATGCGTTGAAACATGACGTTACCCAAACCATTGAGTATGTCTATGCAGACGGCAAGGCAACGAAGCAACCAACCAGCACGAAGCGTCTCCAATTTACGGCAACTAAGACGATTGATAAGGTTACTGGTAAAGTGCTTAAGACTGAATGGTCACCAGCGCAAAACTTTGCAACGGTTAAATCGCCAACAATCGAAGGTTATACCCCAGATATTAAGCAGGTCACTGATTCTAATATTGACCATAACCATGCAGATCTAAAGCATGTGGTTAAGTATTCGCCAAATGAGCAAACGATCATGGTGACATATATTGATGATGACGCAAAGACTGACCAACCATTAACGACGAAAACACTGACTGGTAAATCTGACACTACGAGTTCATATACGACCGCTCAGTCAATTACCGATTACGAAAATAAGGGCTATGAGTTAGTTTCTGATGAGACGCAGGGAAAGACATTGACATTCGACCATGATGATCAAAAGAAACAAACTTATGTAGTCCATTTGAAGCATGGAATTCAGACCGTCACGGCGACTGATAATCGACAACCGGGGGAAGCGATTAATCCTCAAGATCCGAATGGTGCCAAATATCCGAACGGGGTCGATAAGAATTCCCTTACGAGGACGGTTAACCGCTCGATTAAGTATGTTTATGCGGATGGTACTCAGAAACCAACTTCCCATAATGATAGCTTGACTTACACGGGCACGGTTAAAGTTGATAAAGTGACTGGTAAAATCGTTTCAGGTTCTGAAACCTGGGATCAGCCAAAGGACTTTAAAACTATTGCTTCACCAACCATTAAGGGTTATACGCCAAGTCGGACTAGTGTTACTAACAAGCAAGTTGCTTATAATAGCGATCCAATTAACGAAACGGTTACGTACAAACCAGATGTTCAAAAAGCAACCGTGACCTTCATTGATGACAATACTGGTAAAACTATTAAGCCGGTTCCACTCACTGGTCATACCAACGAAATTGATCCATACCGAACAACTACGGATGTCCAAAATTATGAAAACCAAGGTTATGAGGTAGCTTCCGATAATTATCCAACGACGGGAGTGAAGTACGACACAGATGATCAAACCGATCAAAAATTTGAGGTTCACTTGAAGCATGGTGTCACGACCGTTGATGAGCAGCATCCTGGAACACCAGGTCAGTTAATCAACTCCAAAGATCTAGATGGACCCAAATATAGTGGTGAAACAGGCAAGCAGGCGTTAGGCCATGATGTTACCAAAACGATCAAGTATGTATTGGCGGATGGAGAATCAGCTGAACCAACCAAGACTCAAACACTGCACTATAGCGCTCGGAAGACGATTGATAAAGTAACTGGCAAAGTTATCAGGACAGATTGGTCGGATACTCAAAGTTATCCGGTAGTCAAGACACCGAAGAAGGCAGGATACACCCCGGACTTGACAGTAATTACTGATTCGAACGTTCCGTATAACCATCCAGCCATTAGTCATACCGTCATCTATCGTGGTGATCCGCAAACGATGACGATTAAGTACGTTGATGATACGACTGGTGATCCACTGACGACCGTTACTAAGCATGGGACTTCAGACGAGAAGACTGGCTATCAAACGACGACGGAGCTGGATAAGTTATTAGCTCAGCAATACATTCTGGTACATGATCCAACCAATGGTCAAGAACTGGTCTTTGATCATCAAGATCAGGTGGATCAAAATTATGTGGTTCATGTCAAGCACGGTACTAAGCAGGTCAGTCGGACAATTAACTTTGTTGATCGCCAGACTGGTCGGCAACTACGGCCATCGATTGTCCAGACGATTACGATGACGCAAGTTGGGACAGAAGATCTGGTTACTAAGCAGATTACTTGGGACCCGGTCGCACCACAGACTTTCAGTAGTTTAACGGTGCCAGAGATTCCTGGTTATCAGGTCGTGGGTTCACAAATTGTTGGACCAGCGACGGTGCAATTTACTGATCAGGATATGACAGTGAATGTCGAATACGAAGCTGTTCCAGTTTCCGAGAATAACCCGAATGCTGTAACAGGAATAACTACCCCAGCTGAATCTCAACGAAGTTACTCACAAGCTAACTCAACGAATTCACAGCAATTACCACAAACTTGTAATCGTGATCAAACTGCTCTGGTTGGACTTGGCTTAGCATCCCTGATTGGATTATTCGGCATTGGTCGAAATAAGAAGGAAAATTAGTTTAAAAAGGCGGGATGGATTAAAATCCATCCTGCCTTTTTGATTAGTTTTATCAGTGAATATAACAAAGTGATGATTATAAGTGTTATAATTAAATAGTTATAC
>CAMXWI010000010.1 GCA_947252915.1 uncultured Lactobacillus sp. | reverse complement strand
AAATTAGAGAATGCAACCCAATTTTTAAAATTTCTCATTTAATTCTCATAATTACTAGCTAAAACCTTTATCAATTTACTTTTCAAAACCAATCATTAAACCCCCGTTCTCCGCGTAATAGGAACAGAGGGCCCCACATGGTGAGATATTAATGATTGAACTTGTAAAGACTTCAGCGATTGCCTTGGCTAATTTTTCTGCCTGCTCGCGGCAGTTAACGTGATCGATAAAGACCCGGCCACCAACGTAACCTTGCTTTTCCATTACTTTAACCAGTTTACGGAGCAAGTGCTTGCCACCCCGCATCTTGCCGAGCATTTCAAACTCACCAGCATCACTGGCGGTTCCATAAACGTAAAGGTTGAGCAGATGGGTTAGTTTAGCAATGGCGGGACTAACTCGTCCATTATTAGCAAGATTATCAAGTTCTTCTAAAACGAATAACAGGTCGGTTTGCTGAATTTGAGCATTCGTTAATTCGATAATTTGGTCGAATGAGTAGCCATGGTTGATAGAGACGGCAATCTTGGAAGCTAACAGTCTAATTTGTGGACCTGCAGATTTAGTATCGAATACGTGGATTTTAGTTTCAGGATGATCAGCCATGTACATTTCGGCGGCTTGAACTGCAGAGTTATAGCTTCCTGAAAGAGCACTGGTGATGGTTAGGACAAAGATTTCATCCGCACCTTCAAAAGCGGTTAGCCAATCACCAACACTTGGACACGCGGTCGAGGTCGTGGTCTTAGTATTCTTCAAGGCTGCTAAGAAGTTCGATAAATCAAGTCGGTCATCATCCCGCCAAGTTTGACCATTGACCATGATTGAAAGCGGAACGTTGGTATGGGCAACGCCGCCAATAATGGGATCTAGTGAGTTTGCTCCTGAATCGGTAATAATTTTGGTTGTCATTGTTATTCTCCTGAAATTAATTTTTTAAAAGCATAGTCGTTTTAATTATCTTTGTCAACGGTTTTTAAAAAACTTATCAGCAGATCGCATTGACATGCTAAAATGGAATTCTATAAAATGATAAGCAGGAGGATCGAAAAATGAATAACAAGACTAGCAACCAACAGTTTGATTTACCATCCTATCATGAGTTGCCCGACATGGGGTTATATCTAAAGCAGGTTGTCACTTATTTACAACAGTGCGTGGCACCATTTGAGAGTGTTAAGGTGACTAGTTCCATGGTCAGCAACTACGTTAAGCACCGTCTGATTTGTCGACCACAAAAGAAACTATATGGTCGTGAACAGATCGCCCAACTTCTCTTTATCATTATTGCTAAAAATGTTTTGGATCAGGCAGATTTACGAAAAGCCATTCAAATTCAAGAAGAAACCTATAGTACGGAAATTGCCTATAACTACTTTGTTCAGGAACTGGGCAATGTTTCACGGTACGTTTTTGGCCAGCAAACAATTCTTGAACATGTTGGTCAGGAGCATACAAAGCAAAAACAGATGCTCCGTAACGTGATCATGGCCTTTGCGTATCGGGAATACCTCTATCAGTTCTTTGAAGGAGTAGACATTTACAATTCAAGTTCAATAGTATAAAAATTAATTCCATCATGAAGTGAACCTGTGATAAAACTAAATGTTTTTAATACTGAGAATAATTATGACTGATGCTATAATTATTTTATTAGTAGTTAGTTAATATGCGATTAATCATCCGGATCATTTTTACTGATTTGCGGTAATCATGTTATGGGAAAACATAGCTATTGAGGAGCGAGTAAAGATATGGTTTCAAGAAAAAACATTGAGTTAAAGAAGCAGCAAAGTGCCGAGCAGATTCCACATTATGGACTGCGACGGTTAAGTATTGGTGTTGCTTCTGTTCTTCTAGGGACATCTCTGTACTTAGGAGCCAACAGTTTAGTGGCTAGTGCCGATGCGGTTACTCCGGGGGAAGACGGTAAAACCGATATAGAGACTCAGGCGCCAGCAACTGCGAATAATTAACAATCTTCAGTTGTGCAATTAAAAACAGGTGCGCAATCGGACAATCATCAAGGCGCAACTGTCGAGAGTGCGCAGCTGCTTAATGACAGTAAGCAGGTTGCTGAAGTGGAAACAAGGGTCCACTTCACTGGTGATGATGGATCAGCCACCGTTGATGTTGCTAATGCTCAGTCTGGTGATACCTATCAGGTAGTCTTTCATACTGACCCGCATCTGACGCTAGATTATACACCAGGGCCACTCACTCAGCAGGGGGTAGTGGATTCCCAACAAACGGTTGCCGCAGATGGTACCGCTACGTATTCAGGAAAATTTCTGCAAGCCGCAACAATTAACCAGCCCTTTATTGTAAAAAGCAACTATCGACAAGATATTTTGAATACACCAGGGACGTATTATAACTCCGCTGATTTATACTTTAATGGTCAATTAATTAATACAGTTAAGTTTGCTGTTGATATTCCACGTCAGAATGTTAATGCCAAGTGGAATTCTGTTGATGATCAGGGTAACCCGATTCCAGATGAGATTCCTAGTTTTCAATACCATGAGGGTCATCGTGACTACTGGTTAATTCCCGGTGATGACCATCAGTATCGGTATTCATTCACCGTTGATGGATTGTCAGCTGCTTTTGACCATCAAGGGGTTAACGTTAATGTTGGTGTTCCTAAGGAATTTGTTGTTGATGGAGTCATTGGCACGCGAGCTAATGGTATCAAAAACAATCAGGAATTAACGAAGGATAAGGATTTTGCTTTCTCTCAGGATGCTAGTGGTATTCACATTACCCTCCGGAAGGGCATTGATGATCACTATGCTGATGATCCGCAGTTTAAATTTGTCTTGATTGGTCACTATCATATGGATCAACCAGATCAGGCCACGATATTATCACCAGTAACGGCTTCAACTGTTAATGGTAATGATGGGACTGGCGAACTTAGCACCAAGTGGGTCGGTATTCAAGCACCATTCATGGGCAAAGCTTCTTTAAAGGGCTACAGTTTTGGCGACTTAGTAACGCCAAAATTAGAGGTTTTTCCTGATGAACAAAATGTTGAGCTAGCGAACGGGGATAAGGTTGAAAATGCTTATTGGCTTAACCGTGATCATAGTGATAAGCCTTGGTTTACCGCTTCCTTTACCAATTCCACGTTAGTTGATGCTCCTACTGGTCCAGTAACTTTCTACTTGCCGGATCATTACGAACTAACTAAATTGACGGTCGACAATTCTGGCGCGCTAACTGATGTGATTTACCATTATGCTGATGGTTCGACAAGTGCAGTTTTGGACAACAGTAAGCACGTCACTTCTATCTCTGGCACCATGAATTTGACGAACAAGCAAAGTAGTAATAATGAGATAAATATTGGCTTTGTGGGGCATTTAGACCCGCACCATCAGTTTAAACAGAAAGAAAACTTAGTGGCTAGTATCGGTAAAAATGGTGATAGCATCTACGAACCTGGCGTCTTGACGACCGTAGATTTTGTCAAGCGTCCTCAGCCGACTTATGATTTAGCAACGATTCAAAATAATGTTGTGCCCAAAGTTCTGGGAACAAATGCTTCAGCAGGATCAATTGAGGCTGTCATTTCTAGTTGGCAAATGATTGATCATCCTAGTGCACAGTTTATTGTTACTATTCCAAAAAACACTGTTGTAAGTTCAATTTCACGCAATAGTAATTATTGGCAGGATCCGATTTATACCACCACTGCTGATGGTCAACAGCAACTTACCTTTAATTTGCAACCTAACTTAACGAAAGAACAATTAGCAGACATTCGGCACACACCGGTGGTTTACCTGCAATCAACTTCTATCTATGTTCCAGCATTGAAGTTTGAAAACGGGGTCGCTGAAATTATTATGAACGGTCAAAGACAAGATCGGTCAAAATATACTGTCTCCCCTTGTTGCCGCCACTGCTGATTACCTCATTACGACTGCCCAGGGTAACCTAGATTCAGCTGCCCTCGACAAGGCGACAAATGATGATAAGAAAACTTCTCAGGTAACACTGAATTATGATTTTGTTAACGGTAATTCAAATACCAATCTGACAGGTCTTACTTTTTTAGGTAATTTACCGCAAAAACAAGATGGTAAGTCCCAAGTGGATATTCACCTGACGGGGCCGATTCACGTTGTAGACTACCTAACTGGGCAAACAATGGATAGTAACGTCACCATTTCATATTCGACGAGCTATTATCAACCAGATACCGTCAATAAGGCTGACTTAACAGGCTTTGTCTCTGCTGATCAGGTTCGTGACTGGTCACAGATTAAGAACTTTAGAGTGGACTTAAAGCAACCATTGACCGGTGGGAGTGTTTGCCAAATTCAGGCACCGGCACAGGTAGTCAACCAGGTTAATAACGTTAATAAGGTGGCATATCTTTCTGGAGCAGTTTTTGGTGATGGGATTATGCCTTACCGGTTATTGCCAGCGGGAAATGGTAGTGCTGAAATTAAGATCCAGGGGATTTCCACTGTGCATCAAAGGGTACACTATGTTGATGCTGCTGGGCATGCCCATGACATTGACTTAGGACCAAGTCATGATATTCACCTTACTGATAACGTTGACAAACTAACGCTGAACGGTTTTCCAACTGATGCTGAGAGCTTGCTGCCAAAGTATTATCACTGGGACCAAAAGAACCCAACCATCGAAAATGATCGGGATGTTCACTATCCGGATGGGCTGCCTAACCAGACGGCTCAATTAAATGCCGTTGCTCAGTACTATTTTGATAACGATACGATCGTATGGAATTTAGTTCCAGACAAGCAGGAACAGATTACAGTCGACCAGTTGGTTAAGTACTATTACTATGGCTCTAATAAGCAGGCTGCTCCTGACTACACTAAGTCAGTACCGGCAATTGTTTATCTCAACCCGTTTACCCAGGCGGTTGAAGGGATTGAACTACAGCAAGAATTGCCGGCAGTGTCATCACCGCAGATTCAGAATTATCATGCGATTTATGGTGAGATCAACGCATGGCAAGCACAACATCAATACACCATTGACAGTGGAATTAGTTTAGACCTGGCTAACCATGTTGCGCACATTCGAAATAATGACTATTACGTCAGTGCTGCTGCACAATTGGTTGTGGTGGATCCAAATACCCACATGGCGAAGAAAGTTGAATTAGCTTATGATGATGGTTCTCACCAAATCAAATTTGAGGACAATGACGCTGGACTGGAACTCTCTGGTTATCAAATGCACGTTTATTACTTAGATAATTTACAATCGCCAGTCTACAATGACACTATTCACCGTGGTGGGTCATACTTTAACCTTAAAACTGACCCATTAATTTATCCGCATTCAATTAGCGAGGACGCAGGAGGCGAAGTCTCACCTCAACAAGAATATTACTTAAACTTTGATAAGTCTTTTCCTGGTTATGACTCGCTTGCGGCCGCAATGAATGCTAAGGATAATGATGGCAAAGCTAATAATCAGTATGATGACAAAATTGACTTATCTGAAGATAGTGACGGAAAGATGGCGTTAACGCCAACGCAAATCTTCTTTGCATTTTACACGCCAGTTAATCAGAACTTACAGGAACAATTCTTAATCACTGCGGATAATGATCCATTAGCTAATTCCCACTCCAAATTTCTGCAGCACTTAGCAATTCCACAATCACAGGCGGATGCGGCTAAGTCTGACCTTTACCAGAGTACGGGTAAAGCGGGAACGGTCATTTTTCCGAAGAATGATGGTACTGGTAGTGCTCAATTGCCGTTGCCAACCGATCCTTATATGGGCGGGATGATTGACCTGACTTCACCACAATACTCTCAGTTTGCTCACTGGTTAATTGATAACGGATACGCAACGGCTGAAGACATCGAGTCAGTGGGGGCAAACTTTAATAATAGCTTGCGGCCTGGCTACGTTATTGACCGTGCCGACTATCAATTCACTAATGATGATGGGGTCACTAACACTTATAGTATTCAGATGCATACTACTAAGGAGCTGGCATCTTTAATTAAAGAGCAGCCGCACGCCAAGGTTTTGGTGTCCGAAGGTGGTTCTCAGCTTAGTTATATGACTAACATTACCGGAGATAGTTTGAATGGTTTCCAAGGTGAGAATTTAATTGACTCGTATGTCCCAACCTATGATGATTTTCATGAGGTTGGTGCCCATCACTATGTTTTAGATATCTATTCAAGCCAGGCTTATTCTGAAAACCAGCCGGCGGTTCCCGTACTATTGTCAATGAAGATTTTTAACCCAAACGGTCAAAATTATAGTCCAAGTATCTTGTTTGACCAAACAGCTCATGAAGCGGGGACTCCGGACCCCCATCCGCAAGTCTTAAATGTTCACTTTAAGAAGCTTGGTACGATGGATACGTATCAGCAAAACGGCAATGTTGAGATTCACTACCAGGACGTTTCCAATCTGCAACCAAACCAGGCTGGTAAATATGTATACGGTGGTGGATATGAGACTAATGGCCAGTTCAGTAAGGGAATCGATTATGATGTCAACAGGATGAGTAATGCCGCAAACCAAGACCCAGACATTGGACAGCTGGTTAATGACCAACATGGTTCGTCCAGCGCCAGTCATAGTTATCAAGTGGGAACAACTGATAGTGGCAGTGCTGGTGTTGTGATTTCATTTAGCCATGCTGGTGATTCATCAGGCACAGCTGATGATCAAGGTCAAGCAGCCAATTGGAATCATTACGACATTAGCGTGGTTAATAACTATGTGGCGAATGGTGACCAATATGTCATTGTACAAGAAGATCCTGAAGCACAAAATGGTGACCATACTTGGAATATGTTAAATCCAGCCGGATATGCGAGTGCTGATGATCCAACCGGTGAAAAGACCTTATCAAAGTACATGTTGCAACTTGGCGGTGATTGGTCTTCACTGGGTTCAACTTATCCGCAAGTTTACTATGTCTATTTGAAGCGCAAGCAAAAGATTAATTACCAGGTTCTTGTCGAGGATAAGGATGGCCACGTGGTCAAAACTCTAACGCCAGAGACTTTGTTAGGTGTCGGCGGATCAAATGAACAAGTGGCTACGACTAAGGTAAATGGGGCATTGAGCACTGACCTAACTACAATTGGCGAACGCTATCAATCAATTCTTAAACAGTTGAGCGATCGGGGGTTCCAAGCGGTCACTAGTGCTGATGGTCAGCTGCGGGTTAGCGATTCGCTAGATCAGTTGACCTTTGATAACGACGCCACCAAGGACCAGCTGTTGACCATTTACGTCACCCAACCAAAGACCGTTCAAGTCCATTATGTTGATGTTGATGGTTCTGCTAAGGCTAGTCACTATACCGCCAATGACGGGATCGACATGCTAGATCACATGCAAAACATTTCGGGCCTTGCCGGAAGTGATTATCATAATCAACTTTGGAACTGGAAAGCAGATGGGTATGTCTTAGCTACTAGTGAAGACCAAATTGATCCTGGGACGACCCAAGGTTCATTCCAATTAACTGATCCAGCGTCACGGGCTTTCTATATTTATTTGAAGCATGGTAAGCAGACGGTCAATGACCAGAATGTAGTTAAGCATGAAAAGATTCACTATGTATACGAAGATGGCGGTCAAGCATGGCCAGATTACGATGCACCAGCGATTACCTTTAAACGGACTGGTACTAAGGACCTAGTTACTGGCGAGACTGTCTGGAATCCGTGGACAACTGATAATGATACTTTTGCGGCGGTTGATAGCCCAGCAATTGGCGGGTATCTTCCTGATATTGAACGGATCGATGATATCAAGATGACTGTGCAGAAAGGGGATATCGAACGGACGGTTACTTACCATCCTGCTGCCCAAAAGCTGACAATAACATTCATTGACGACAGTGAGAATGGTAAAGTACTCAAGACTGTTACTAAAAATGGGGTCAGTGGAGCTGATGCTGGTTACAATACCAAGGATGATATTCAGAAGTTCAAGGATCAATTCTACACATTAGTTAGTGACGAGACTCATGGACAAACGTTGCACTTTGATAATGACCAATCAGTGGACCAATATTATGAAGTTCATCTCAAGCACACTAGCCAGTCGCACAGTGAAAACAAGACAGTTAACGAAACGATTCACTATGTATACGAAGATGGTCGTCAAGCATCGCCAGATTACGATGCACCAGCGATCACCTTTAGCCGGACTGGTGTCAAGGATCTGGTTACTAACAAGATTACTTGGGATCCGTGGACAACTGATAATGATACTTTTGCGGCGGTTGATAGTCCAACAATTGACGGGTATCTTCCTGATATTGAACGGGTTAATGCCATCAAGATGACCGTTGGGAATGGCAATGTTGAAAAAACGGTGACCTATACCCAGAAGACTGATCACGATACACCAGACCAACATCCGGATCATCCTAGTCAGCCTGTTGATTCTGGTGATCATGGTCGTCTTGGTGATCAGAGTCAGCTTAGTCATCAGAGTCAGTCTAGCGATCTCGGCCCAACTAATTCGTTAAGTGACACAAGCAAAGATCAGAAGGACATATCGTTCAGTCGTCAGACTGGACAACATGCTAGTCGGCAATTACCGCAAACTGGGGACACTGATAACCAGTGGTCGATAGTTGGCCTAGCCATGTCTTCATTGTTAGGATTAATTGGCTGGGATAAACGTCGTAAGCAAAACTAAATTAACTAGTTCTGGTCGAAATAATCGGCAAAGACACCTCTCACATGCTGTCGGAGGTGTCTTTGTTATATGGTCAAAGCAAATTAGTTTCGTTTATGAACGGGAAAGAGTAAAATGTAACCAACATTGCGCACGAAAATAGCGGAGGAAGAAGCATGCGAAAACCATTTATCGTTGCCAACTGGAAGATGCACAAGACGGTTCAGGAGTCGGTTGACTTCGTCAAAGCAATTAAGGATCACCTGCCAGACCCAGATAAGGTTGAAGTTGGGATTGCTGGGCAGGCTTTTGCACTATATAGTATGCACGAAGCGGCAGCTAAGTCTGGTTTACGGATTATTGCACAAAATGCTGCCCCACAGTTGTCAGGCCCCTTTACGGGCGAGATTAGTATGCGCGGGCTCAGTCAAGCAGGCGTTAGCCATGTGATGCTGGGCCATATTGAGCGCCGCCGTCTCTTTAACGAAACTAACGAGGCGGTGCACCAAAAAGTGGAAACAGCGATTATGACTGGGCTGACGCCCATCATTTGTACGGATGAGACAATGGTGCAGCGGGAGATGAATGGTGAAATTCACTACGTCCTTAAACAACTGCAAAGTGTCTTGCATGGGGTTTCACTAGACCAAATTCGGGATATTATCATTTCCTATGAACCAAGTTGGGCAGTCGGGGTTGGCCAGCGGGCGAATACCGCACTGGCGGAAGAAGGGTGTCGCCAGATTCGGCGGATGATCGCAGATATTTACACCTATGAAATTGCGGATAAAATCCGGATTTTATATGGTGGGAGTGTCAACCCGAAAAACATTCAAGAAATTATGTCAAAACCGGATATTGACGGTGTTTTGATTGGGCGGGCAAGCCTTGATGTCGACAATTTCTTAGCAATGGTGAACTATCAACAACAAACAAAATAAAAAATGGGGCGTGAATTCGGAGCCATTACCGGCAACGGACACGTCCTTTTTTGGGAGGAATTTGAAATGAATTGGAAACCATCAGAAGCACGTAGTCTCGCCGTGGCGTTGACCTTCAGCGGTGGTTTTGTGGACGCCTATACGTATATCCAGCGGGGCCATACTTTATCTGCTGGCCAGACTGGGAATGTGATCTTTTTTGCGTCTGCTTTGGCGGACCATAATGTTATGGGAATGCTGAACCGGCTAAGTACCTTTGTAGCCTTCTCCCTTGGTTTGGCCGTAGTCGGTTTTTTGCATGCCCGGCTAAAGACTCAATACTGGCGAGTTGTTTGTTTATTTCCCATCGTTTTAATTGGTGGCGTGATTGGCTTTCTGCCAAAATCCGTTCCAAACTACTACATTGTGCCGGCGATTGCATTTGGTTTAGCGATGCAAAATGCCTCATTTAGCAAAATTCAGGGCTTGGGTTACAGTGATGCGTTCACGACGGGTAATTTGAAAAAGTCGGTGGTAGCCTGGAGTGCCTACTTCTTCGGGGCGGATGACCAGCAGCATACCGCGGCAGTTAACTATATGTGACTGGTGTTAGCATTTGCGTTTGGTGCGATTTGTTCAGCATTATTGCAGCAATTATTGGGGCTTAGAACCATCTGGCTGGCGATTATTTTGTTAGGTGGCATTAACTTTAACTATGCACTACGATTACGCCGACAAAATGAATTACTGGAGAAATAGTAATTTAAAAGTTTGTAGTTGTATTCACAATCTATCGCTCCTATACTTAAATCTGTAATAAGTTTTTTGGCAATCATATAAAGGAGATGGAATTGTGGTTGTGACATGGTGGGGCGCCCTAATTGGGTTAGCCATTGCAATTATTCTAATTTTACGGAAAGTCGATGCCGTTTATTCACTATTTATTGGTGCGATTTTAGGATCACTCATCGGTGGTGCTAATCTCATGCAGACCGTTAATATTTTAGTAAAAGGATCACAAAGTGTGATGGGAACGGTGGTTCGAGTCTTAGCCGCAGGAGTTTTAGCTGGGGTCATGATGGACTCGGGAGCCGCGAATACCATTGCGCGAACGATTGTTGACCGGCTAGGTGACCGGATGGCAATTTTAGCTTTGGCTCTTGCCACGATGGTCATTACGGCGGTCGGGGTGTTTATCCCAGTCGCTGTGCTGATTGTGGCGCCAATTGCGTTGGAAGTTGGTGAACGAAGTCATATTTCTAAATTGGCGTTGTTAGTAGCCCTATCTGGTGGTGGCAAGGCCGGGAATATTATTTCGCCAAACGCCAACACCATTGCTGCTGCCAAAGGATTTGGCTTGAACTTGAGTCAAGTCATGATCGCGGACTTTATTCCAGCAGTCATTGCGTTAATTGTTACAGTTATTGTGGCCTCCCTAATCAAGCATAAGGGGGTGGCCGTAGTTAAAGAAGACTTAGCTGATAATCCCAAGATTGAGCAAAGCGATTTACCATCGCTGAAGTCCTCTTTAGTAACACCAATCATTGCGGTAATTCTGTTACTAATTAATCCATTAGGTCAGATTTTCCATGTTCAGTGGATGAGCACGATTGATTTAGATGCCACCTATGTCCTACCATTTGCGGCGATTATTGGTGCATTAGCGATGCATAAGGGCCGCTTCTTACGTTCCTATGCCCAGACGGGGATGGTCAAAATGACTCCTGTCGTAATGATCTTAATCGGTGCCGGAGCCATTGGGGCCACCATTACCCAGTCAAGCTTGCCGCAATTGCTCATTTCGTCAATTAAGGTCAGTCACATTTCAGGGGTCTTCTTAGCACCATTATCCGGGATCCTGATGGCCGGGGCTGCAGCTTCCACTTCAACCGGTGTTATTTTGGCGACAGGATCATTCTCCAAGGCGATCTTGGGCTTTGGGGTGCAACCACTGGCAGCGGCCGCGATGGTGCACACTGGAGCGATTGTGATCGACCAATTACCACAAGGAAATTACTTCCATGTCACTGCTAATGCCATGAATATGGACATTAAGCAGCGTTCTCAAGGAATTTTATATGAAGCAATCTGTGGTGGTTCAGCTTGTCTGACGGCCACCATCCTGTACGGTTTCCTGCACTTAATTTAGGAGGTTACGACAATGAAAATTGTGATTGCACCAGATTCGTTTAAGGGTTCTTTGACTGCCAAACAAGTTGCGGAAGCCATTAAGACCGGCCTGCAACGGGTGTTGCCCAATGCTGATTATGAAATGGTGCCCATGGCCGATGGTGGTGAAGGGACGGTTCAATCGTTAGTTGACGCTACGGGCGGCCATTTAGTGACTCGCCAAGTGCATAATCCCCTTAATCAAATCAGTGACGCCTATTACGGAATTTTGGGTGATGGTAAAACAGCGGTCATCGAGATGGCCCAAGCCAGCGGGATTCAGTACGTTAATGATGAAACTCATAACCCGCTCATCACGACAACCTATGGGACCGGGGAATTAATTTTAGATGCCCTCGACCATGG